>NZ_JBEZBW010000005.1:0-165676 GCF_040647305.1 Saccharothrix sp. NPDC042600
GGCTCCAGCCGCAACGCGGCGTCCAGCGGATTGCTCACGCCGGCCCAGAACAGGTCGTCGGACTCCTCAACAACAGGATTGTTGCCCAGCCGGCCCACCGCGCCCAGCCGGCCCACCGCGCCCAGCCTGCCCACCGCGCCCAGCCTGCCCACCGCGCACCGCGCACCGCGCCCGCGTGTTGCCGCTCCTCCGGCCCGGCCCGGCCCGTCCCGGCCCGATCCCGACGATTTCCGCTCCCCGTGCAACGGTTCGCCCCGCTGCCACGTTGAGGGGCGTGATCACGAGTCGGGAGTGTGCCGATGGAGTTCGCTGAGTACGTCGCCCGGCGGCGACCGGCCCTGATGCGGTTCGCCACCGTGCTCACCTGCCAGGCGTGGTTGGCCGAGGACATCGTCAGTGACGTCCTCGGGCGCGCGTTCGAGCGGTGGGAGCGGATTTCGCGGTTGGACGAGCCGCACGCCTACGTCCGGCGGATGGTCGTCAACGAGTACATGTCCTGGCGGCGGCGTCTCGCCCGGACCTCGCCGCGTGCCGAAGTGGCCGACACCGGGCTCGGGGACGGCGCCGACGAGCGCGCCGAGCGGGACGCCATGATCCGGCGGCTCGCCGCCCTGCCGCGCCGGCAGCGGGCCGCCGTCGTCCTGCGCTACTACGCCGGGCTGCCCGACGCCGCGATCGCCGCCGAACTGGGCTGCCGCGTCACCACCGTGCGCAGCCAGATCTCCCGGGCCCTCGCCGGCCTGCGGGTCGAGCTGACCACCAACCCCCACGCCTACCAGGAGACGAGATGAGCGACCTGCGTGCCCTGCACGACGCGTTCGGCGAGTTGGAGCGCCGCGCCGACGCCGTGACCGCCGGCCTGTCCCCGGACGTGCCGCCGCGGGCCAAGTCCCGCCTGGTCCCCGCCGCCGTCGCCGCCGTCGTGGTCGCCGGCCTGGCCACCGCGACCGCACTGCTCGTGCCGGACGACGACCCCGTCGGGCAGCAAGCCGCCGGGTCCACCACGACCGTCCAGACCACGCCCACGTCCACGACCGCCGCCCCCGAGAAAGCCCCCGAGACCCCCGAGGAGCTGATCACGCGCTTCAAGGCGGTCCTCGGCGGCACCGCCACCTTCACCGTCACCGAGAGCGGCCCCGGCGTCTACCGGATGACCATGCCCCCGCTCCCGCCGAACGTGCCCAGGCCGACCGACGTCTCCCAGGGCACGGGCGAACCGGCCGGCGCGGCGCTGGTCGGCCAGTTGACCGCGGACGGCGTCACCGGCGGCTACGACCTCGTCGTCTACCCCGACAACGACCCCGTGCGACAGCCCGCCCAGTGCGACCTGGCCGACACGCCCGACTGCACCACCCGCACCCTGCCCGACGGCTCGACACTGGCCACCGACCGGACCCCGCTCGTGGGTGGGGGCGTCACGCACCTGGCCCGGCTGCACCGCGCCGACGGGCTCTCGATCACCATCCACGTCAGCAACCGGCAGAACCCCAAGGGCATGGGCGGGCTGACCGGCGACCGGCCCCCGCTGACCGTCGACCGGCTGGTCGAGATCGTGACGTCCGACCTGTGGTGACTACGCCGAGGTGAGCGGCAGCTCGTGCAGGCCGCGGATCACGAACTCCGCCCGCCGCCGGGGCACGGCCGCCGCCTCGGCCTTGGGCAGCTTGCGGGTCAGCGCCGACAGGGCCGCCTGCACCTCGATGCGCGCCAGCGGCGCCCCGAGGCAGTAGTGGATGCCCATGCCGAAGCCCAGGTGCGGGTTGCGCTCCCGGCCCACGTCCAGCACGTCCGGGTCCGGGAACACCAGCGGGTCGCGGGCGGCGGCCCCGAGCAGGGCGGCGATCTTCGCGCCGGGTTCCACCGCGAACCCGGCGATCTCGACCGGCTCGGTGGCCGTCCGCTCGAACAACTGGAGCGGGGAGTCGTAGCGGATCAGTTCCTCGACCGCCGTGGAGAGGAGGGACTGATCCGCTACGAGGCGTTCCCACTGCCCCCGGTGGGTCATCAGGGCGTGCACGCCGTTGCCGATGACGTTGACCGTGGCCTCGTGGCCCGCCATCAGCAGCAGGACGGCGGTCGCCACCAGCTCGTCCTCGGTGAGCTTCGCGCCGTCGGTGTCGGTGACGGCGACCAGGTCGGACACCAGGTCGTCGCCGGGCGACCGCCGGCGCAGCGCGACCAGGTCCCGCAGGTAGGCGACGAACTCGCCGGCCGCCCGCTCGGCCGCCGCCCGCTTGTCCTCGGGCAGGGCGTACTCGTACATCTTCACGATCGCGTTCGACCACGGCTGCAACAGCGGCCGGTCCGCGGTCGGCACGCCCAGCAGTTCGGCGATCACCTCGACCGGCAGCGGCGCGGCGACGTGCGCGAGCAGGTCCGCCCGGCCCTCGTCGGCGATCCGCGCGCACAGCTCGTCCACCAGCCGGTCGGCCAGCTCCGCGATCCACGGCCGCAGCCGCTCGACGTGCCCGCGCCCGAACGCCGCCGCGACCAGGCGGCGCAGCCGGCCGTGCGTCGGCGGCTCGTTCTCCAGCAGCGAGTTGCGGTGCAGCAGGTTGAAGTTGGCGAAGCTCTCGACGGGCTTGGCGTCCGACCAGATCCGGCCCAGCGAGCGGTGCTTGAGGACCGCCGAGGACGCCGCGTGCGACACCGCCAGGGCGATGCCCATCTCCTCGTGCCAGTGCACCTCGCCCCGCGCCCGCAGCGCGGCGAAGACGGGGTACGGATCGGCGATGAAAGCCGGATCGTGCTGGTCGAAGGGTGCCACGGTCACGGACGGTAGGTCTTGAGGTCGGCTCGCGTCCATTGGTGTGTGGTTGTTCTTTCAAACATTCAGCGAGCTGTGACATCACGTAGTCGAGTTGACCCGTTCGGTGCTCCACCAGGAGCATTCCCCGTTGTGTCGCCCGAAGTCGTCGCCCACCGCGGGGCCTCCGCCGCCCGTCCCGAGCACACCCTCGCCGCCTACGAGCTGGCGCTCGCGCAGGGCGCGGACGGGGTCGAGTGCGACGTCCGCCTGACCCGGGACGGCCACCTCGTGTGCGTGCACGACCGCACGATCAACCGCACCAGCGGCGGGTCCGGCGTGGTCAGCACGATGACGCTGGAGGAGCTGCGCCGCCACGACTTCGGCACCCGGCTCGGCGGCGAGCCGGCCGAGGTGCTCACCCTGGAGGACCTGCTGGGCCTGGTCGCCGACTCCGGGGTTCGCCTGTTCGTGGAGACGAAACACCCGGTCCGGTACGGCAGCGAGGTGGAACGGCGACTGGTCGAGGTGTTGTCGAGGCACCGGGTGGACGCGGTGATGATGTCGTTCTCGCCGTGGGCGGTGCGGCGGTTCAAGGCCCAGGCCCCGGACGTGCCGACCGTGCTGCTGTTCAACCGGATCTGGCCCCGGCGGCTGCCCGCGTTCGCCGACTACGCGGGACCCGGGGTGCACCTCCTCCGGCGGTACCCCGACCGGGGCGCCGGCAGCTACTGCTGGACGGTGGACGCGCCGGAGGACGTCGCGCTGTGCGTCGAACGCGGTGTGCGGTTCCTCGCGACCAACAACCCGGCGCGGACCCGCGGGATCGTGGGGGATAACTTGACGCCCGACCAGCCCTGAGGAGCTTTGAGGAGGCGGCGGTGGCGAAGCGGACGGCCGTGAAGACCAAGCCGGCGGACGGCGTCAACCCGCGTCAGCCCTGCCCGTGCGGGTCGGGCAAGCGCTACAAGGCGTGCCACGGCGCGGCGGGCGGCGCGGCGGACGTCATCGTGGCCCGGCCGTTCCAGGGGCTCGCGGCCGAGACCGAGCTGATCGCGCTGCGCGAGTTCGTGCCGTCGGCGACGGTGGAGCTGCCGCTCAAGGACGCCGGGCGCGAGGTCGTGCTCGCGTCGGTGCTGCCGATGGCCGCCGCCGCCCTGGTGCGCGCCGACGGCACCGCGTTCGTCGGCCTGCAGGTGCAGACCCGGTCCGGCGACCTCAGCCGCGACCTGGCCCGCGCCGTCCAGTGGGCGCTGACCGCCGAGACCGGCGAGGCGCTGCCCGTGGTCGGCGTGGACGACGGGTCGAACCCCGGCCGGCTGCAGGACCTGCTCGACGTGGACGCCACCATCACGCCCGAGCTGCACAAGGACTTCGCCTGGTGGATGCCGCCGGACCACGAGCCGACCGGTGACGTCGCCCTGTCCCTGGAGCGGGCCAACGCGGCGATCCTGCCCACCGAACGGGTCGACGCGCCCGGCGTGCACGCCGCCTACTGGGTGGACGCGGGCGACAAGGCGCACCTGCGCTGGGTCCGCCCGGAGCCGGAGGAGCAGCTGCTCGCGGCGCTCGCGCGGCTGTCGGTGAAGGGCGAGCTGGACCTGGGCGAGGGCTCGCGGTACGCCGGGTCGTTCCGGGCGCACGGCCTGCTGGTGCCGGTGTGGGACCTCGACCGCGAGCTGCACTCCAGCGAGTGGGCCGGTCCCGCCGAGGCCCTGGGCAAGCGCCTGCTCGACGCCCTGGCGAGCCTGGACGACGAGCCGCTGACCGAGGCCGAGCGCCGGGCGCGGGACGGCCTGCGGGGCCGTCAGATCACGCTGCGCTAAGACGACCCCGGGGAGTTGTCCCCGGAGAGTTGTCCACAGTCGTCCCCACGGTTGTCCACAGGAGGTTGTGGATAGATGCTGTTGCGGATCGCGTCGCGCGAGGAGTGGGCGCGCGCCCGTGAGGACGGCGCCATCCCGCTCGACCCGGACGGATTCGTGCACTGCTCCGACCCCGGGACGGTGCACCTGCCCGCCAACCGGCTCTTCCGCGGGCGCGACGACCTCGTGCTGCTGATGATCGACCCCGAGGGCCTGCCGGTGCTGTGGGAACCGGGCGACGGCGACGAGGACGGGCCGTGGTTCCCGCACGTCTACGGCCCGGTCCCGGCCGACGCCGTGGTCGCGGTGCACGAGTTCAGCCCCGACTCGGACGGCCTGTTCCGCCCGTTGCCCGTTCTGTGACCTTCCGGCGGGCAACCGGCGGGCGCACGACGGCGTGAACCCACCGACGGCGCTCGGGGAGGTCGTCGGGAAGGGGAACGAGGTGACGGCGGTACTGCCTGCCGGGGCCGGCGTCCGGGTCGACTTCGGGGAGTTCGTCCGGGCCGCGCTGCCGGGCCTGCTGCGCTACGGGCACGCGCTGACCGGCAACCCGCACGACGCGGCCGACCTGGTCCAGTCCGTGCTGGAGAAGGTCGGCTCGCGGTGGTCCGCGGTGCTGCGCAAGGACGTCGATCCGCTCGCGTACACGCGGCGGGCGATGGCGAACACGCACATCAGCGTGTGGCGCAGGCTGCGCCGGGAGCGCCTCGTGGCCGACCTCCCCGACGTCGGCGTGGAGTCGGCCGACCGCCTGGAGCACGAGCCGCTGTGGCAGGCCCTGCGCGACCTGCCGCCCCGGCAGCGCGCCGTGGTGGTGCTCCGGTTCTACGAGGGGCTGTCCGAGCAGGAGATCGCCGACTCGCTCGGCATCTCGCCGGGCACGGTGAAGAGCCAGAACAGCAAGGCGATGGCGTCCTTGCGCAGGAAGCTCGGGGAAGGCGGGTGAGCACGGTGGAGCTGGACGAGCGTTTGCGCGAGCTGTTCTCCGACGAACGGCTCGACCTGCCGGCGCCGGACGACGCGGTGCCGCGGATCGTGGGGGGCGCGCGGCGGCGGCGCCGGATCCGGGCGGCGGCCACGGGCGCGCTGGTGGTGGCCGCCGTGGTGGGCGGCGTGGTCGTGACGCAGGGCCTGGCGGCGCGGGTGGCGTCCGAGCCGGGCACACAGGCGACGTCGGTGACGACGGTCCGGCCGCAGGCGCTGGAGCCGCCGGGTTACGGGTCGTTCCGGCTGGGCATGGCCGAGGACGAGGTGTCCCGGCACCACGGCTTCCAGGTGTCGCCCGTCGGGCCGTGCCGGCTCTACGCGGGCAGCGAGACCAGCTTCGACCTGCTGGTGTCGCCGCGGGACGGGGTCACGTCGATCAGGTTGCCGGTCAACACGAAGACCCCGTCCGGGGTCGGCTACGGCAGCACGCTGGAGCAGTTGCGCCGGCCGTACCCCGACCTGGTGGTGACCGGGGACCGCGCCGCGGTGGCGATGGGGTCAGACTGGGGGTACGTGTTCGAGTTCGAGCGCGGCGAGGTGGCGGTCACGCGGATCGAGAAGACCGGCGGCGAGTGCGGACAGGGTGGCTGATGAGGGCGTTGGCGGTGCTCGTGGTCGGGACCCTGCTGCTGGCCGGGTGCACGACCGCGCAACCGTCGCCCAGTTCGACCACGGCCGTGCCGGCGCGCACCGTCGTGGTGGACGACGTGCCGGTGCTCAACCCCGGCGGGCTGGGCAAGGTGCGGCTGGGGATGACGCTGGAGGAGCTGCGCGCGACCGGCGAGGTCGGTGAGCAGCTCGACGACTGGCCGCAGGCGAACTGCCCGGTCTACGAGCTCAAGCGCGCGAGCGGCTGGGTCGGGATCGACGGCGGCGTGGCGGTGGACCTGCGACTGGAGGGCGGGGCGCGCACGCCGGAGGGCCTGCGGTTCGGCGAGTCGAGGCAGCGGCTCGAACAGCTCTACCCGACCGCCGAGCTGACCCCGCACGGGTACGTGCTGCCGGTGGCCGAGTCCCGGTTCTACTACTTCGGGTTCACCAACGCCGGTGACACGGTGAACGTGATGGGCCTGCGCGAGGTCGGCTGCTTCCTCTAGCGCTCGTGCGGGTGGAGTTCGAGCACCGCGTACCCGTCCCGGTCCCCGACGCGGGTCAGCCCGGCGCGTTCGGCGACCCGGATCGCCGCCGCGTTGCCCGGACGGGTCTCGCACCGCACCACCCGGTCCGGCCGGACCTCGCCGGCCGCCGCGACCGCTTCCCGCGCCACCTCCGTGGCGATGCCGAGGCCTTGGAAAGCGGGATCGACGCGGTAGTAGAGGTTCCACGCGTCGCCGTGCGGCTGGACACCGCCGAACCCGACCACGCGCTCGGTCATCCCGACCGCCCAGTAACCGAGTTCGCCCCCGTCCCACACGGCCGCGAACCGGCTGAGGTACCGCGCCGACGCGGCTTCGTCCGCGGTGCGCCCTTCCGGAGCGCGCAAAGCGTTTTCGAGGGCGACGAACGCGGCCAGGTCGGACATCCGCACGCGCCGCAACGTGAGCCGCGCGGTCGTTCTCTCGAAATGCGCCATGTGGTGAAGGTAACTGCGTCGCGACGCGTTGTCGGGGCATTTTCCGCCCCCTGGCACGGCACCGCGCCGCCCCCGGGACCGGGAGCGGCGCGGAGAGGCCCGTGGGTGGTTACAGGCTGCCGCCGGCGGCGCGCGGCGCGGTCGGGTCGGCGTCCTCGCCGACGTGCTCGCGGGCCAGGAAGTTCTCCACGTGGAACAGGTTGCCGTCGGCGCGGTCCACGACGTTGAGCAGCGTGCTCATCGACGCGACCTCCTCGACCTGCTCCTTGAGGAACCACTGGAGGAACTGCTCGCCGAGGTAGTCGCCCTCGTCGCGGGCGGCCTTGGCCAGCGCCACGATCTGGTCGGTGACCGCCTTCTCCTGCTGGAGCGCCAGCTCGACCGGCTCGCGGCCGGTGGCGAAGTCGTTGTGCACCTCGTCCACGCCGGGGATCGTCAGCTTGAGGTCGTTGTCCATCAGGTACTGGACGATCATCATCGCGTGGTTGCGCTCTTCCAGCGCCTGCTTGTAGAAGTGCGCGGCCAGGCGCGGCAGGTCGTTGTTGTCGAACCACACCGCGATGGCCACGTACTGCTGGGACGCGGTGAACTCGTTGCGCACCTGCGCCTGGAGCAGGTCGTGGAACTTGGACGTGCGGGACGGAATCTTCTTGACGTTGAGGGCCATGCCCCGAGATTAACCGAAACGGGTTGTTCCCGCATTCAAGGTAAGGCTCAGGAAACGTTTGGAAAGGGTTGCCTAAATTAGGCAACCCTTTCCGGGAATCACACCAGCGGAGCGCGGTCGATCGGGCACGACATGCACCGGGGACCGCCGCGGCCGGAGCCCAGCTCCGACCCGGAGATCCGCAGCACCTCGATGCCGGAGTCCTCCAGGCGCGCGTTGGTCTCGACATTGCGTTCATACGCCACCACGAGCCCGGGCGCGACCGCGAGCGTGTTGTTGCCGTCGTCCCACTGCTCGCGCTCGGCGGTCACCGCGTCCAGACCGGTGTCGATCACGCGCAGCCGCTCGATGCCCATCGCCTCGGCCGCCGCCTCCAGGAACGGCCGCCGGTCCTCGACCAGCACGCCGCCGTTGCCGTCCGAGCGGACCGGGTAGGCGAACAGGTTGTCCCGCACCGCCGGGTACATGACCACGGCGTCCCGGTCCACCATCGTGCACACGGTGTCCAGGTGCATGGTCGCCCGCTCCTGGGTGATCGGCACCGCCAGCACGGTGTGCGCGAGGCCGTCGGCCAGCGCCGACCGGGCGAACGACTCCGCGCCCGCCGGCGTGGTGCGCTCGCCGACGCCGATCGCCAGCACGCCCGGCGCGAGCAGCAGCACGTCGCCGCCCTCGACCGGCGCGGAGTGCGCCCCGTACGCGCGGCCGGTCTTGCGGAACCGCGGGTGGTAGGCGTAGATCAGGTCGGTCAGCGCGGTCTCGCGGTCGCGCGCGGGCAGCGCCAGGGACGTGATCGCCACCCGGTCGCCCACCCACACCGACGAGTCGCGGGTGAACAGCAGGTTGGGCAGCGGGTCCACGGCGAAGTCGATCGGGTGGTGCATCTTGCGCACCAGCGACGCGCCCTCGGCGGCCGGCAGCTCCTCGAACGTCATGCCGGTCATCAACGCCGTCGCGAGCTGCTCGGGGCCGATGGACGACAGGTGCGACCGCAGCGCGTCGGCCAGGTCGATGCCCAGCCGCCGCTCGTTCACCGCGCTGTGGATGCCCGCGATCCGCGCCCGGTCGTCGTGCAGCGCCGCCACCAGCAGGTCCGCCAGCAGCAGCACCTCGACCCCGCGCGAGCGCAGCACCTCGGCGAACGCGTCGTGCTCCTCCTGCGCCCGGTCCACCCACGGCACGCCGTCGAACAGGAGCTGGTCGTTGTTGCGCGGGGTCAGCCGCTTCAGCTCCAGGCCCGGGCGGTGCAGCAGCACCGTGCGCAGCGGGCCCACCTCGCTGTCCACCCTCGGCGCCGGGGCGGGCGCGGCGTCGACGGACTCCGTCTGAGTGATGTGCGCAGTCACGTAAGCGAGGGTAACCCGACGGCGGCGAAACGTGCAGCTCTGAGTGGCCTAGATCAGCGAAACTCGATCGTATGAACGGCTGAACGCAGCGAATCGTTAAGCAGTTCACGGTCGCAACGATTTGAACGTTGCGTTGTGACGTGGACTGGGGCTGTCCCGATGTCCGGGGTGACTGGGATGATCGACGTCTCAACCGGGGAGGAATCGCGTGTTCCACTTGACGATCGACGCGCCGGGCAGCGCCGCGTCCGCGACGAACCTGCTGCTCGAAGAGCTGGTCCGGGGGGCCCGCGTGGACGCCCGGCACGCGCCGACGCCGCTGCCGGACGGCGCGAAGAGCGGCACCGGCATGGCCATCGCGGAACTGGTGGTCAACGGCGCGCTGCCCGCCGCGGTGGCCGCCGCCGTCGCGTCCGTCATCACGGCCTTCGTCCAGCGCGGCAGCGCCCGCAAGGTCACCATCAAGGTCGGCGAGGACTCGATCACCGTGCAGGGCGGCACCAAGGCCGACCAGAAGGCCCTGGTGCAGGCGTTCCTGGAGAAGCACGGCCCGACGGACGCCTGACGTGGGCCGCTACGCGTTGCTGGTGGCGACGGGGGAGTACGAGGACGCGCGGCTGAGCCGGTTGCGCGCGCCCTCGCAGGACGTGGAGCGGCTCGCCGCGCTGCTGGAGGACCCGGACGTCGGCGGCTTCGCGGGCGTCCGGGTCCTGCGCGACGCGGCCGACGACGAGATCCGCCGGGCCGTCGAGGACGTGCTGGCCTCGCGCACCCCCGACGACCTGGTCCTGCTCTACTTCTCGTGCCACGGGCTGACCACGCCCGCGCGCCGGCTGTACTTCGCCGCCGCCAACACCGTCCAGGACCGGCCCGCCGGCACCGCGATCCCGCGCTCGTTCCTCAACGAGCAGTTGGAGGACTGCCGGGCCGCCGGGCGCATCCTGGTGCTGGACTGCTGCTTCAGCGGCGCGTTCGTGGAGGGCTTCAAGGACGCCTCGGCGACCGTCCTGGACGACACCGCGCAGGGGTACGTGGTGCTGACCGCGTCCAACGCCTACGAGTACGCGTTCGAGCAGGACACCCTGTCGTTGGAAGCGCCGCGGGCGTCGCTGTTCACCGACGTGCTCATCGAGGGCCTGTCGAGCGGCGCGG
This sequence comes from Saccharothrix sp. NPDC042600, assembly GCF_040647305.1. Classification (NCBI taxonomy): domain Bacteria; kingdom Bacillati; phylum Actinomycetota; class Actinomycetes; order Pseudonocardiales; family Pseudonocardiaceae; genus Saccharothrix; species Saccharothrix sp. NPDC042600. The sequence goes on from NZ_JBEZBW010000005.1 coordinate 10,340, forward strand.
CCGACCTCGACGGCGACGGGTGGGTGGACGTCAACGAACTGTTCGGCTACGCGCACCGCGAGGTCCGCCGCCGGCGCCCCGACCAGACCCCGCAGTTCTTCGCCCAGGCCGGCGGGCCGCCGCTGCGCGTCGCGCGGGCCGGGCGGTCCGTGCCGACGGTCGTGCGGCGGTCGGCGTCCTACACGTCCGGGCAGTTGCTGGTGGCGCGCGGGTTCCGGGCGGCGGCCGAACCCGTGTGCCGGACCCTGGGGCCGTTGGGGCGGCGGTCGGTGCTGTTCGTGCGCGGTGTGCCGGTCGAGCTGTCCGACGCCGCCGCCATCGCGGGCGCGTTCCAACCGGACGACCCGCGCGACTCGCTCGGCGCCTCCTACGTGCGGGAACTGATCGAGGAGGTGCACCGGGCGGCCGGTGACGGGGCCGCGTCGGCGGTCGCGGTGGCGCAGGGCGCGATCCTGCGGCTGGTCGAGGCCATGCGCGACGGCCACAACCCGGTCCGCCTCATGCACGGCGTCCGCGCGGCCGGGGCCCGAGCGGCGGACCTCGTCGCCGACACCGCCCACCCCCTGGGCGCGGACGACACCGCCCGCCTGGCCACGGCGTCCTCGGGCAGCGCGGAGATCGGCGAGGTCGTGGGCCGGGTCATGGCGGCGACCGGCCGGCGCGGCGCGCTGCTGGTCGAACCGACCCGGCGGTTCGGCCTGAGCTACGAGACCACCCGGGGCCTGCGCTTCGACCGCGGCTACGCCTCGCCGCACTCGGTCACCGACCGGACCCGCCGGGAGGCGGTGCTGGAGTCACCGCACGTCTTCCTCCACGCGGGCCTCCTGACCGCGGTGCCCGACGCGCTCACCCGGATGTCCGCGGCGGTGCTGGTGGTGTGCGAAGAGGTGTCGGACGCGGCGCTGACGCGGCTCGTGGCCGCCGGCAAGGTCGTGGTCGTCGCGGACCTCGACGTGCTGACCCGGCTGGCCGCGGTCGTGGGCAGGCCCGTCCTCGACCGGGACCTGCTGGTCTTCCGGGAGAACCAGGTGGACCTGGGCCAGGTCGCCAAGGCCGTGGTCTCGGCGCACGACACCACGGTCATCGGCCTGCCCGACATCGGCGCGCGGGCCCGCGAGGCCGGCCCGGTGGCCGGCGTCATCCGCGCGCCCGCCGAAGACGTCGGCCGCGTGCGCGCGGCGGTCAGAACGGTGCGCGGCGCGGTCACCGCGGGCGTCCTGCGCGGCGCGGCGGTCGGCCTGCGCGAGGTGGGCGAACTCCTGTCCGGCGAGGCCACCGGCACCCCGGCCGAGGTCGCGGGTTGGCGGGCCCTGGCGGGCGCGCTGGCCGAACCGTCGAGGTGGATCGCCGAGAACGCGGCCGTGGCGGTCGAGGACCTCGACCCGACCCTGCTCGACTCGGCCGCGACCGCCCGCGCGGTCGTGGCGGCGGCCACCGCCACCGCGGCCCGCTTCCTGCTCGTCGCCTGAGGTCAGCTCGTCGCGGGCACGATGGCGGCGACCATCACCACCGACACCGCCGCCTGCACCTCTTCGATCGCCTTGCGGGTCGCCTCGGCCGCCCACTCGCCCTCGGAGATCTCCTCCAGCCGCCGCTTCACGCGGTCGCGCGGCTGGTCGGAGAACACCTTCTTGTCGAACTGGACGGCCCTGATCAGCGCGCACAGCGCCGCCGTCCGCGGGTCCACCGGCCCGTCCGCGCCGACCGCGCGGGCCAGGCGCGCCCGGACCTCGGTCTCCAGCGGCGGCTCGACGCCGCCGGGGGACGGGAAGCGGGTGCGCGGGAAGACCAGCAGCACCTTGTCCTGTTCGCGGCGCAGCACGCCCGCCTCGGCCAGGCCGTCCAGGACCCGGTCGGTCAGGCCCTTGCTCAGCTTCTCCACCCACGCCTTGGGCCTGCGCAGCTTGTCGTCGGCGATCCGGGACAGGGCGTCGTCCAGCACGTCGTGCCCGATGCGCTCGGTGCTCAGCGCCACGACCTTCTTGTCGGCCACCTCGACCCGACCCGCGATCGCCAACTCGACCAGCACCGCGCCGGCGAGGCCGTACCCGAGGGCGGGCTGGCCCAGCCGGCGCGTGCCGTCGTCGTCGTAGGCCAACAGCGCCAGTTCGTCGGCGAGAGTCAACATACGACCACGATAGGCGCTGATCAGACGATGAAGCGGGTGTCGGGGTGGCGCACCGGACCGTGGTCGAACAGCCACCCGTGCCGGCGCTTGAGGTGCAGGTCGAAGAACCCGCCGAAGTACGCCCGCTGCGCGTCCATCGACCGTTCCGCGTCGATGGTGCCGATGACGCCCTTGCGCTTGTCCGGCGCGACCAGGTCACCCAACTGCGCCACCGCGAACTGGAGGTCGGTGAAGCTCAGGTGCGCGGCCCCGTCGAAGTGCAGGTCGCGCTTCCAGCCCCGCTGGTTGGGCCAGAACTGGCCCCACGTCGGGTCGAACTCGGTCTCCAGGTGGGAGTGCGCGACGACCCGGCCGTCGACCTCGAAGTCCGCGCCGACCAGCATGAACGGGCGGTCCAGGCCATGCTTCACGACCTCGCCGACCTCGTTGGAGCGCATGCCGCCGTCAACGTTGATCCCCGCGTCGAACCGCCGGTCGTGGTGCATCGTCTCGCCCGCGGTGAACCCGCCGTACGAGTGCCCGTACACGCCGACGCGGGACAGGTCCAGCGCACCGGCCAGGCCGCGCGGCAGCGGGTCGCCCTCCGCGTCCGGGTTCTCGCCGCGGTCCAGGCGCTCCAACTGGTCGAGCACGAACCGCGCGTCCGCGACCCGCGTGTCGAGCGCCGTCTTCATGCCGGCGAGGTCGGGCTCGGTGACCGACGCGACCACGACCCGCCCGCCCGGGAACTCGACCAGGGCGGCCTCGTGCGTGTGCGAGACGGACACGACGACGTAGCCGCGGCTGGCCAGGTCGTCGGTGAGCGCCGCGTTCAGCTCCCGCATGCTGCCGAAACCGTGCGAGAACACGACGACCGGCCAGTCACCGCGCAGCGCCTTCGCCCCGGTGCGGGTGTGCCGCTTGGTCGCGGTCCACTCCACCGAGCCCGGCGGCACGCCCAGCAGGTCCGGGCTGACCGCGAACTGCTCCATGGCGGCGGCGGTGGTCGGCGTCAGCCACGGGGCGCGGTCCCCGTCGCGGTGCGCCGGGTAGGTGACGGTCACCATCAGCTCGCGCTTCTCGGCCGGGAACCAGGGGTCCGGGCGCGAGTCGATCAGGTGCAGGTCGGTGGTGCCGACCGGGTAGTGGCCGGTCGGCGCCGGCATGGTGATCTTCGCGGGTGCGGCTTCGGTCGACGCCGACGCCGGTGGCGCGAGCAGCGTGGCGGCGATCGCGACCCCCGCGACGAGGGCCGGCACGCGTCTGTTCACTGTGGACAACTTCCCCTCCTTGCCGGATGGCGGCACGGCCCATGCTGGCAGGGGAGGTCGGGGTGACGCGTCTTCCTGGCGGTGGAGATCGGCGTCCTCCCACAGGATGATCTACGGCAGCCAGGAGACGGATCCGCGCAGCGCCGCGTACCCGACGAAAGCGACCACGTCGAGCAACGTGTGCGCGATGACCAGCGCCCACAGGCGGTTCGTGCGCTGCCAGACCTTGCCGAACACCAAGCCCATCACCACGTTGCCGATGAACCCGCCGAACCCCTGGTAGAGGTGGTAGGAGCCGCGCAGCACGGCGCTGACCAGCAGCGCGGTGTTGTCCTTGAGCCCGAGTTGCCTGAGCCGGGTCAGCAGGTAGCCGACGACCAGCACCTCCTCGGCCCACGCGTTGCCCGCGGCGGAGAGGACGAGGACGACGCCGCGCCACCACGACTCGTCCAAAGTGGACGGCAGGACGGCGAGGTTGAGGCCGAGGTTCCACGCGATCAGGTAGAAGACCAGGCCGGGGATGCCGATGACGGCGGCCAGGGCCGTGCCGCCGAGGAAGTCCTTGCCGAGGCGCGTCCGGTCGAGCCCGACGGACCGCAACGCGATCCCGCCGCGCCACAACAGGTACGCGCCGAGCCCGCCCCACGCCGCCAACTGCAGCACGCCGAGCAGTTGCGCGATCAGGTCCAGCAGGTCGAACCGGGCCTGCGGGACGTTGATCGCGACCGATTGCTGGTTGAGCGGCTTGGGCTGGAGCAGGCTGTCCAGCAGCCGCACCAGGCTCCGCAACCCGGACAGGCCGAGCGTGACGGCGAAGACCAGCAGCAGCTCGACCTTGTGGGCGGTGCGTTCCTCCGGGATCACCCGCGCAGGTTAACGGCGTTGCGCCAGGAAGGGGCAGCCCATCAGCCGGCGCAGCTCGACGGCCAGCTCGTTCGACGTCGAGACCGGTCGGGAGAACGCGATCCGCACGTCGTGGTCGGAGTCCGCGGTCTCCACCCGCAGCCGCAACCCGAACCGGTCCAGGCCGAGCGGCCGGACGTGCCCGCCGCGCAGGTCGTCGGGCAGGTGCCGGCCGAGCAGGCCGACGACGTCCCGGTGCGACAGCTCCAGGTGCCGCAGCCAGTGGTCCTCCTGCCGGTGGAACGGGTCCGGGTCCGCCTGCGCGAACAGCTCGGGGCGCAGCGAGGTGGTGCCCTCCGCGTCCGCGACGACCAAGCTCGCCGGGCACAGCCGCAGCACGGCCGCGCCGTGGCCGACGTCCAGCAGGCGCGGGTCGGGGCGTTCCTCGGCGACCTCCAGGCACGCGGCGCGGGCCTCGTGCGGGTCCATCGTGCGCAGCCAGCCGGTCACCCAGAGCAGACCGCGGACCGGCTCGCGCAACGGCACGGCGGCGTGGTCGGCGACCTCCAGCATGGCCGTGATCTCGCCGCCCTCGGCGGCCTTGGTGAGCGGGTGGTCGTCCGGCAGCAGGATCGTCGCGTCACCGCAGGCGTGCACGTGGTGCAGCAGCGGCGTCACGCGGTTCTCCGTGCCGTCCGACGGCAGCAGCGCGGCGCGGCCACCGCGCGCGGCGATCGTCCGCGCACGCTCCGCGGGGTGCGGCGCGGGCGGTCGGCGGTTCTCGGTCACCGTTCACCTCCCCAACTTAGGGCAGCCTAACTTGGAGGTGCGCGTGCGGGGAAGTCCCACGAACGGATGTCCCGCTTCGTGGTCGCCCGCAGACGCGGAGTGGTCGGAGGTCGTAGCCTCGTCGGTCGTGGCCCGCGCGCGTGGCGGAGGTGGCCAGTGGTCGTGCCGAACAAGCCGTCCACCGAGGGGTCGGCGCTCGACGACGAGTGGACCCGGTACTGCCTGGAGATCGCGGGGCGGCGGGCGTTCGGCTGGGTCGTGCTGGCCGTGGTGGCGTTCGTGGGGCAGTTGCTGCTGGTCTTCCTGGCCCCGGTGCCCGACCTGCCGCTGGCGCTCCTGGTCTTCTCGACGGTGGTCCTGCTGACGGCGTTGCGCCGCCGCCGCCCGGCCGCGCCGGTCCTGGCGGGTCGCGAGTGGCGGTACGTGAGGGTGCACTGGCGCAACGGCTTGCTGGTCGTGCACGGCGAGCGGCCGCTGGTCCTGGACATCGCGGCCGGACCGCTGGCGCGGGGCCGCATCAGCCGCCACCGCCGGGCGTGGCTCGTGCCACCGGACCGAGCGGGGAACACGGTGGTCACCTTCAGAGGCATCCCACACCTCTTCCCAGCCCAAGCCCGCCGCCGCTGACTCCACCCCCCGCCCACCCCCCGCCGCGCCGCACCCACACCGCCGCACCCACACCGCCGGGCCGCCTGCCGCCGCGCCGCGCTTCCGTCCCGCCCCCGCGCCGCCGCATTGCCTGCCGCTGCCCGCCGCCCCTCCAGCGGCCCGCCCGCCGTCTCGGTGCCGCCCTCGTTCCGCCGTCGCCGTTGAGAGGTATCTCTCGCGGGTTTCGGTGATCATTTGTTCGGCTATCCCGGCTGGAAGAGGCTATTTCTGGTTGTGTGGGAGCAGTGGTGGGCGAGGAGTGGACGCGGCGGTGTCTGGTTCGGGCGGACCGGCGGGCGGTCGGGTTCGTCGGGCTCGCCGTGCTCTCGTTCGCCGTTCTGTGGCTGGTGTCGGTGTGGATCGGCTCCAACTGGGTCTTCGTGTTGATCCCGCTGTGCATCGAGTTCGCGGTGCCCGGGCTGCGTCATTTCGTGTGCCGGCGCAAGGTCCGGCGGCTCGCCGAGGACTTCGCGTGGCACCCGGTGAGCGTGTCGTTCGTCCCCGGCCGGACGCGGATCGGGCGGCAGGCGTACCTGGAGACCGAAGGCTCCGACCGAACCTTCCTGCGGCTGCCCGAAATGCCCGAACGCGCGCGTGAAGACGTCCGCCGCACCGGCAAGTTGTGGCTCGCCGGCCCCGACGACCGCGGGCGCACGGCCGTGCTGACGCCCGAGACGCCGTTCGTCACCCTCGGTCGCGTTGTGATCCGGTGACCGGGCGGCCCGTCAGCGGCCGACGGGGATCTCGTTGCGCTCCGCCCACGCGGTGACGTCCTCCTTGCGGAGGGCGGTCGCCAGCAGGTCCGGGAAGCGGTCCGGCGTGCACGCGAAGGCCGGCGCGCCCAGTTCCGACAGCTTCGCCGCCAGCTCGTGGTCGTACGCCGGGGTGCCGCTGTCCGACAGCGCCAGCAGCACGACCACCGTCACCCCGCTCTGCACCAGCTCACGCACGCGGCGCTGGAGTTCGCGCGCGACCCCGCCCTCGTACAGGTCGCTGATCAGCACCATCACCGTGTCCGTCGGCCGCCGCACCAGCGACTGCCCGTACGCGACCGCGCGGTTGATGTCCGTGCCGCCGCCGAGTTGCGTCGCGAACAGCAGGTCCACCGGGTCCTTCAGGTCGTCGGTCAGGTCGACGACCTCGGTGTCGAACACGACCAGCTTCGTGTCGACGGCCCGCAGCGACGCGAGCGACGCCCCCATCACCGCCGAGTAGACGACCGATTCCGCCATCGACCCGGACTGGTCGACCAGCAGGATCACGTCCTTGAGCGACGCCGCCCGGCTGCGCCGCGTGTTGCCCTTCAAGTCCTGGACGACGACCGTGCGCTGTTCCGGTTGGTAGTGCTTGAGGTTGGCGCGGATCGTGCGGGCCCAGTCGACGTCGCTCAGGCGCGGGCGGTTGGTGCGCCTGGCGTGGTCGATCGCGCCGTGGACGGCGTCGAGCAGGCGCTCGGCCAGCCGGCGCTCGATGTCCTCGACCACCTTCCGCACGACCGCGCGGGCCGTTTCGCGGGTGCGGGCGGGGATCGCGCCGGACAGGGAGATCAGTGTCCCGACGAGGTTCACGTCGGGCTCGACGCTCTTGAGCAGCTCGGGTTCGAGGAGCAGTTGGCGCAGGCCGAGGCGGTCGACGGCGTCCTTCTGCATGACCTGCACGACGGAGGTCGGGAAGTACGTGCGGATGTCGCCGAGCCACCGGTGCAGGACGGGCGACGAGCCACCCAGCCCGGCACTGCGCTTGCCGCTCCCGTCGGGGGCGTCGGTGGCCGACACGGGCGCGCCGCCGCCGTAGAGGCCGGTGAGGGCGGCGTCCCGACGGCGGTCGTCCTCGCCGAGGTCACCCAGATCACCCGCCGCGCCGCCGAGCAGCAGACGCCACCGCCGCAAGCGCTCCTGATCGGAGCCGGGGGAGGAGGGCGAGCCGGGGGAGGAGGCTGGTGGGGCGGCGGTCGCGTCGGCGGTGGTCGGGGCGGTGGCCGGCGTGCCGGTGGCGGCTGGGCCGGCGGCGGTGGGGCGTGCGTCGGTGGGGGTCGGGTCGGTCATCGGGGGGTGCCGCTCCCTGTCAGAGGCGTGGCCAGTAGGGCCCTGACGTGCGCTGATAGGCGTTCCGCCAAGGGCTCGTCCCAGGTGGGGGCGGCCTGGGGCGTGGCTCTGGTCGAGCCCTTCACCCGTTCGCCCAGCATTCGGCGTTCGGCCGGGCTGAAGTCCGTGATCGATCGGCGGAGCAGGGGGAGGGCCGCGTCGAAGTCCGCGCCGGCCAGGTCGGTCAGCCAGTCGTCCACCACCGCGAACAGCTTCGGGTCCGCGGTGAGCAAGGCCGCCGAGCCGCGGAGGAAGCCGGCTACGAAGGCCGTCGCGCCGGCTGCCCGGGTCGTCGCCCGGTGGAGCCTGGTGGCCACGGCCTCCGAGTCGAGGGTGCCCGACTCCCACAGGAGCCTGGTGGCGCGCCCGGCGGGCAGGCCGTGGGCGTCTTGCATGCCCACCAACGACTTCAGGGCGTGCTGCCACGTCTCCCTGTGGTCGTCGTCGGCTGCCAGGCGCACCGCGTCGTCCGCGCCGTTGACCGCGGCCAGGGCGCGTTCGGCGGTGTCGTCGTCCACGCCTCGGCATGCCAGCGGCAGGCCGACCGCGCCTCGGGTCAGCAGGCCGTGCAGGGCCACGCGGAGGAGTTCCGGGTCGGTGCCGCGGACCGAGCCGTAGCGGACCGTGGTGGCGAGGTCCGGTAGGGCGCCGAGGAGTTCCAGGGCGTCGGTCGCGGCCGCCGCGCAGCGGTCCAGGGCCGTTCGGGCGGCGGTCACCGCGTCCGGGAGTTCGCAGCCGACCGCGCGGCTCAGGGTCTCCGCGGCCGTCACGACCCTGGTCGCGCCGGCGGCCTGGGTGGTGAGGACCTGGTTGGCCGCCGCCTCGACGGTGGTGCCGTGGCGGGCGGCGGTCGCCAGGGCCACGGCGAACTCCGGACGCCAGTGCAGCTGCCACGCCTCGGCGAACGTGCCGATGGTGCGGGTGGTGTCCGGGGTGCCCCACGGGACGTCCAGGACTTCCAGGCGGCGCAGGAGCTTCGAGCGTTCGCGGTCGGTGTCCTTGCGGAGGTCCAGGCGGATCTGCTTCGGCTCCGCGTTCAGGGGCAGGCGCAGGCGCCTGGTCAGGCGGTTGAGGTCGGCGGCGAGCGGGGACGTCGGGACGTTCTCGCCGACCTCGCCCAGCCGCTCGCCGACCACCAGGCGGGTGTGGATCAGCCGCAGCGGTGTGTCGTCGCCGTTGCACAGCACCGCCCGCGCGGACTCCATGACCTCGGACAGACCGGGGGACGGGCGACCGCGCAGTGCGGCGAGGGTGTCGGCCAGGCGGACCGCTTCGACGGCGCTCGCGGTGGACGCCGGGAGGTCTTCGGCGCGCAGCACCGTGCACGCCCGCGCGAACCACCGCGGCACCGCGTCACCGGCCGGCGCGCACTCCCACAGGTGGGCGTACCAGCCGGGCGAGGTGACGCCCGCGCCGTAGCCCGACGCCGTGGCCAGCTTGCCGTGGCTCCACGGGACCCACGTGCCGGAGACCTTGCGCCGGGGCAGGCCCTTGAGCAGGGCGTTGTCGGCGGAGGCGGGCGGCAGGGTGCGCAGGGCCGGCACGTGCCACGCGCCGCAGACCACGGCGATCGGGCCGTCGGTGTCCTTCAGCGCCTGGCGGAGGTTGCGGCGCATCGCGGCCTCGCGGCGCAGGGTGCGGTCGTCCACCTCGTCGGCGAACTCCTCGCGCAGGGCGGTCATCGCCTCCGCCACGGCCTCGGCGAGGTCCGCCGGGTCGGTGTGGTGTTCGACGACGTCCTCCCACCAGCGCTCCGGGTCGTCGAAGCCCGCGGCGGCGGCCAGGGTGCCGAGCGGGTCGAGGGACGCGCGGGGACGGCTCGGATCGGGGTCCGGGGAGGCGGGAAGCGGGATCGGCGGCGGGGTGGAGTCGGCGGGAGAGGCGGAATCGGTGGGGTCGGCGGGCGGGGTGAGGTCGGCGGGCGTGGCCGGGTCGGCGGGCGAGGCGGGGTCGGCGGGAGGGGTGGGGGTTTTCGGCTCGTCTGCGAGGGAGGCGGCGGCGGGGAGGTCGAAGAAGCGGACCGGGACGTTGGTGGTGTTCGCCCACACCATGGCTCGCCATTCCGGGGAGAACTCGGCGAACGGCCAGAACGCGGCGCGTGCCGGGTCGGACTCGTCGTGCAGCAGCAACGCCACCGGTGGCACCAGGTCCGGCACGTGGTGCAGCAGCCCGTCGCCCTCCGGCGGGCCCTCGATGAGGACCAGCGCCGGTTGGACGCGGTCCAGCGCCTCGGCGACCATGCGGGCCGAGCCGGGGCCGTGGTGTCGGATGCCCAGCAGGGTCACCCGGTCCGGGACGTCCATCACCACCCCTGGCACGCCCGGTAGAGGTCGCGCCAGTCGGCGCGTTCCTTCACGACCGCCTCCAGGTACTCCTGCCACGCCGCCGTGTCCGACACGCGGTCCTTCACCACCGCGCCCTGCAGGCCCGACGCCAGTTCGTCGGCGGTGATCGTGCCGTCGCCGAAGTGGCCGGCCAGCGCCATGCCGCTGGTCACCACGGAGATCGCCTCCGCCGTGGACAGGCTGCCGCTGGGCCGCTTCAGCTGCGTGCGACCGTCCACTGTGGACCCGTTGCGCAGCTCGCGGAAGATGCGCACGACCCGGCGCACCTCCTCCAGCGCGGGCGGTTCGGCGGGCAGTTCCAGCGCTCGGCCCAGTTGCGCGGCCCGGGACAGGACGATCTGCACCTCGTCGTCCTCGGTCGCGGGCGGCGGGAGCACGACCGTGTTGAACCGCCGGGCCAGCGCCGACGACATCTGGTTGACGCCCCGGTCGCGGTCGTTGGCCGTGGCGATCACCGTGAACCCCGGCACCGCCTGCACCTGCATCCCCAGCTCCGGCACGGGCAGCGCCTTCTCCGACAGGATCGTGATGAACGAGTCCTGCACCTCCGCCGGCATCCGGGTCAGCTCCTCGACCCGCGCCACCGCCCCGGTCCGCATCGCCGTGAGCACCGGGCTCGGCACCAGCGCCGCCTCGCTCGGCCCCTCCGCGATCAGCCGCGCGTAGTTCCAGCCGTACCGGACCTGCTCCTCGCCGGTGCCCGCGGTGCCCTGCACGACCAGGGTCGAATCGCCGCTCACCGCCGCCGCCAGGTGCTCGGACAGCCACGACTTCGCCGTGCCGGGCACGCCCACCAGCAGCAGCGCCCGGTCGGTCACCAGCGTGCCCACGGCGATCTCCACCAGCCGCCGGTCGCCCACGTACTTCGGGGTGATCACGGTGCCGTCGGGCAGGGTCCCGCCCAGCACGTACCGGACCACGGCCTGCGGCGACAGCCGCCAGCGCGGCGGGCGGGGGCGGTCGTCGGCCTGCGCGAGCGCCGCGAGTTCGGCGGCGTGCTGCCGCTCCGCGGCGGGGCGCAGCACGGTCTCGGTGGTCACGGCAGTGGTCCTTCCGGTCGGGGGGTGAAGGCTTCGCGCAGCTGCACGCGCAGGCGGAGCACGTCCAGGTCCACGGTGTGCTCGGGCCAGCGGGCGGTGATGCGGTCCCAGTTCGCGCCCAGCACGCCGGCGTCGCCGCGGGCCAGCAGCACCGCCGGCGGCCGGCCCGCCCGCCACCGCGGGTCCCGCATCTGCGCGTAGCGGTCGAGCAGGGCGGTGGTGGCCTCGGGTGTCCACGGCGCGGGCAGCTGCGAGCACGCGTGGTCGAGCAGGTCGTAGTTCCAGTTCCGGGACACCTCGGCCACGGTGCGCGCCCCGAGGTCCGGCGGCAGGGTGGCCAGCATCTCCAGCTGCTCCATGCCGGTGAGCGACCGCGTGGCCGCCACCGCCCACGGCCCGGCGTCGGCCGCCAGCCGCAACCGCTGCGCCACGCCCCGCAGCAACGACGCCGCCCACGGGCTGCGCTCCAGCTCGCGCGCCGCGCCCAGGTCGTCGGTGCCCAGCCGCCGGGTCCAGTGGCTCGGCGGCACGCTCGCCGCCGCACCCCGGATGCGGCCCGCGACACCCGCCTCCGACCCGTCGCGCAGCAGGTCGCGGGCCTCCTCGGGCTCGGGTTCGGGCGCCGCCCACAGCTCGTCGCTCTGCACGTCGAAGCCGTCCGCGGTCAGCCACAGCCCGCGGTGGAGGCGTTCGGCGGCGCGCTGCGACAGCCGTGACGACGGCAGCGCCCGCAGCAGCTGCACGGCCTCGTCGTGGACGCCGATCGCCCGGTCGTCCAGCGCCTCCTCCAGCAGCGGCTCGTCCTCCTCGGACAGCGCCGCCCCCAGCGCGGCGACCAGCACCTGCCGGTCGGTCGCCCGCCGCTGCACGGCCAACTGCTCCGCGATGAACGCCCGCGTGCCCGCCGGATCGGCCCGCCGCGCCCGCCGCAGGGCGGTGAGCCGGCTCTGGCCGGGCAGGTCCAGCACGTCGGCCAGGTCCACGTCGGCGGGTGTCGCGTCGGTCGCCCACGACCACCCCGGGCGCAGCCCCGCGAGCCACCGCCCGCGCGCCCCCAGCACGGTGGACACGGCCTGCCGCAGCCCGGGGTGGCCGGTGGCCAGCGCGAGCAACGCGGGCAGCTGCTTCGGCTCGGCGACGAACCCGGCCGCCGCCGCCAGCCCGCACCACTCGGTGAGCAGCACCTGGTCGTCCAGCGCCACGACCTGCGCCAGCACGCCCCGCGCCGCCGGACCCGGCACGCGGTCGGCCGACGACGGCGCCGGGGCCAGCACCGGCGCGTCGATCACCGGCGGCAGTTGAGCGCCGTGCGCGGCCACGCCCAGCGCGGCGCAGCGGTCCAGCAGCTCCGCGGGGCTGGTGTGGGCGCGGTGGGCGCCGATCAGCAGCGCCTGCACGGTCTCGTCCCACTCGGCTCGCGTGCTCATCCCAGCACCTCCGGCACCCCGCCGGGCGACGCCACCGCGCCCACCCGGAAGTCACGGCCGTTCCACAGGCCCCAAGCGTCGAACGGCTCCCCGCCGGTCACCGCCGCCGCCTGCTCCACCGCCAGGTCGGCGCGCACCGGCAGGCCGCACCCCGACGCGTCCACGACGTGCCCCAGGTCGGCCGTCAGCCGCACGCCGCCGCACCCGACGGGGTGCAGGCGCAGCCACGGGTCGCCCAGCAGCTGCGGCTCCAGCCCGGCCAACGCCTCCCGCCACGACCCGGGCACCGGCACCGGCGCGGCCTCGCACGGCTCGACCTCGCCCACCGACACCCGGTGCGGCGGAGAACCCGGGTAGGGGTGCACCACCCCGCGCACCTCGACGCCGTGCGGCAGCGCCGGAACGGGCCGCGCGCCGCCGGCCGCGTGCCGGACGGCGACCACCCAGCCGTGCTCCCGCCCCCACAGCCACTGCCGGACCGTGCGCACCAGCCCGTCGTCGGACTCCAGCCGCAGCAGCGGCAGCCACCGGTCCGTCCAGGCCGCGCCTGCCCGGACCTCCTCCTCCGCCACCGAGAACCCCAGCCGGCGGCGCACGACCTCCGACGGCGTGTCCGCCAGCCGCGCCAGCAGGTGCAGCCCGCCCAACCGGTCCGCCGCGTCGTGCGCCCACGACGGCCCGCCGGCCGCCACCACGGACCGCAGGTCGTCCAACGCCGACGCCAGGCCCTTGGCCTGCGCGTCGACCATCCGCGCCCCGATCGCGTGCCACCACGCCGCGTCGCGCGCGGGCAGCCCGGCGATGCCCGCCCCGGCCACGTCGGCCAGCCAGTCGGTCAGCCCCGCGACACCCGCCCGCACCGCCTCGGCCCGGTTGCGGGCCGTCTTCTCCCTCGCCCGCGCCCGCCGCTCGACGGCCTCGGGCGAGGAGTCCACCTCCCGGGTGGACTTCTCCCGCCGCGCCAGCCACTCGCTCACCCAGTCGGGTGGATCACCGGCCGGCAGCGGCTCCCGCGCGTCGCGCAGTTGCAGCGCCAGCGCGTGCTTGCACGGGAACTTCCGCGACGGGCACGAGCACTTCGACGCGCGGTCGCCCAGGTCGACGCACACCCGGTACGGGTTCTTGCCGCTGCCCGCGCACAGGCCCCACAGCGCCTCCGCGCTGCGGCCGGTGCCCCGCCAGCCGGACGACCCGGCCAGCCGGGTGGCGCTGCTCGCCACCTGGCCGTCCGGGGCCAGTCCCAGAACCGCCTGTGCGTCCATGCCCAGGACGCTAGCGGCGTGCACCGACAAAAAGACGATCAACCCGGCGGAGGAGTTGTCGCGCGAACCGTCAGTCCAGGTCGGGACCCCGCTTGGCCCACGACCACGCGTACTTGCGGTCCTCGGACGCCAGCGCCGCCTCGCCCAGGTCCAGCGGCCGGAACGTGTCCACCATGACCGCGGTCTCGTCGAAGTACTCCGCGCCCAGCGACGCCTCCACCGCGCCCGGCTGCGGCCCGTGCGTGCACCCCGACGGGTGCAGCGACAGCGACCCGATGCCGATGCCCGAGCCCTTGCGGGCCTCGTAGTTGCCGCCCACGTAGAACATCAGCTCGTCCGAGTCGACGTTGGCGTGGTTGTAGGGCACCGGGACCGCCAACGGGTGGTAGTCGACCTTGCGCGGCATGAACGAGCACACCACGAAGTTCGGGCCCTCGAACGTCTGGTGCACGGGCGGCGGCTGGTGCACGCGGCCGGTGATCGGCTCGAAGTCGCGGATGTTGAACACCCACGGGTACAGGCAGCCGTCCCACCCGACGACGTCGAACGGGTGGTTGGCGTAGGTGAACCGGGTGAGGCCGGCGCGGTGGCGCACCAGGACCTCGACGTCCTCGCCGTCCACCAGCAGCGGCTCGACCGGGCCGCGGATGTCCCGCTCGCAGTACGGCGAGTGCTCCAGGAACTGGCCCTTGGCCGACAGGTACCGGCGCGGCGGCCCGATGTGCCCCTTGGCCTCCAGCACCAGGATATTCATGGGCTGGGACGGCACGACCCGGTAGGTGCAGGACGTCGGCAGCACCACGTAGTCGCCCTCGGCGACCGGCAGCGCGCCGTAGATCGTCTCCACGACGCCCTGACCGGTCTGCACGTACAGCAGCTCGTCGCCCGCCGCGTTGCGGTACAGGGGGCTCGGGGTGGTGGCGCGGACGAACCCGATCGTCACGTCCTGGTTGCCGAACAACCGCCGCCGCCCGGTGACCGCGTCCACGTCGTCGGACCAGGTCAGGTCCTGCGTCTTGAAGGCGCGGGGCTTGAGCGGGAGGTTCGGCTCCAGCGCGCCCCGGTCGTCGGCGACGGTCTCCGCGTTCACGATCGCGGTCGGCAGGTGGCGGTGGTAGAGCAGGGCGGAGTCGGCCGAAAAGCCCTCGACCCCCATGAGCTCTTCCGCGTACAGGCCGCCGTCCGGTGTGCGGAACTGCGTGTGGCGCTTTCGGGGGATCTCCCCGACTTGGCGGTAGTACGCCATCGTTCTCTCCGGGCGTTCGATAAACGGACATCTTTGTTCATTGACCGGTACGCCACTAGCGTGTCAGCCGTGTCAAGCGCCTTCGAACTCCGTGCGCCCGGTCCACGCGGCACTCCGCCCCTGCTCGCGCGGCTGGTGGACGACGCCGCGCTCTTCCCGCCGGGCAACGCGACCATGCCCGACGCGGTCCGCGGCCACCTCGACGCGAGGGCCGGCGACTGGGCCGGCGCGGTGGGGCTCTTCCTGTGTCCCGCGTCACGTCTGGCCGAGCTGATCACCGAGTTGATCAAGGTCAAGCCGGCCAAGCCGATCGCCCTGTCCCTCGTGATCGACACCGGTCTGGGCGGCGTGCCCAAGGCGGTCTCGATCGTGGAGTCGCGCAGCGAGCTGCTCGCGCTGCGCATGGTCGAGATGCCCGCGCCGTCCGACGTGGACGAGGTGTGGCTGGAACGCGTCTCGGAGTTCGTCCCCGAGGACGTGATCCGGGTCGTCGAGCCGCGCCGCGGCGGCCCCGAGTGGCTCGACGGCGTGCGCCGCGTCATCGAGCACGGCAGCTGGCCCAAGCTGCGCTGCGGCGGCCTGAGCAAGGAGAACTTCCCCAGCGTGGACGAGGTCGCCGACTTCCTGTCGGTGGTCTCCTCCGGCGGGGTCGCGTTCAAGGCGACCGCGGGCCTGCACCACGCCGTCCGCTACACCGACAGCGAGACCGGGTTCACCCACCACGGGTTCCTCAACCTGCTGGTGGCCACCGCCCGCGCGCTGTCCGGCGGCGACGTGCGGGCCGCGCTGTCCTCCTCCGACGGCGAGGCGCTGGCCAAGGAGGCGGGGGAGCTGTCCGACCAGGCCGCCCACGCCGTGCGCGGCGTGTTCGCCTCCTACGGCTCGTGCTCCCTGGACGAGCCCGTCACCGACCTGGAAGAGCTGGGCCTGCTGTGAGCTGGATCGACGACCCGGCGTTCACGCCGGACGCGCCCTTCGGGCCGCAGACCCTGCCCTACGGCGTCGTGCCCGGCGGAATCGCCGTGCGCGTCGGCGACCGGGCGCTGCTGCTGCGACCCCTCGCCGACCACTTCGGGGAGCGCCTGGCGCCCCTGGTGACGGCCCCGACGCTCAACCCCCTGCTGGCCGCCGGCCGGCCGGTCTGGAGCGAGCTGAGGGCCAAGCTGGTCGAGCTGGTCACCGCCACCTCCGCGCCGCGCGGCGCGGAACTGGTCGGGCTGGACGGCGCGGTGCTGCCGTTCGAGGTCGCCGACTACGTGGACTTCTACTCGTCGCGCCACCACGCGGAGAACGTCGGCCGGATGTTCCGCCCCGACGGCGACCCGCTGCTGCCCAACTGGACCCACATCCCCATCGGCTACCACGGCCGCGCGGGCACGGTGGTCGTGTCCGGGACGCCGGTCGTGCGGCCGGAGGGCCAGCGCCGGTCGTCGGACGGGCCGGTGTTCGGCCCCAGCCGCCGGTTGGACATCGAGGCCGAGGTGGGCTTCGTGTGCGGCGGTCCGGTGGCGTCCCGGCTGTCCCCGGCCAAGGCCGTGGACCACGTCTTCGGCGTGACCCTGGTCAACGACTGGAGCGCGCGGGACATCCAGGCGTGGGAGTACCAGCCGCTGGGCCCGTTCCTGGGCAAGTCCTTCGCCACCTCGGTGGGCGCGTGGATCACGCCGCTGGAGGCGTTCTCGGCGGCCCGCGTGACCCCGCCCCCGCTGGGCAACGACGTGCTGCCGTACCTGGTCGAGGACCGGCCGTGGGGCCTGGACATCCGCATCGAGGTCGAGTGGAACGGCGTGCTGGTGTCGCGCCCGCCGTTCCGGACGATGTCGTGGACGTTCGCGCAGCAACTCGCGCACCTTTCGTCCAACGGCGCTACCGTCAGGCCGGGTGACCTGATCGCGTCGGGCACCGTGTCCGGCCCGGAGCGCGACGAGCGCGGCTCGTTCCTGGAGCTGAGCTGGGGCGGGCAGGAGCCGGTCGCGGTCGGGGACGCCGAGCGCACGTTCCTGGAGGACGGCGACACGGTGCGGATCACCGCGACGGCCCCCGGCGGCAACGGGTCGGTCGTGGGCCTGTCCGAGGTGGTCGGCACCATCGCGCCCGCGGTCTCGGAAGGGTAGGGACGCCTGGTGGCCAGACCTGACCCGCGCGGCAAGCTGCCGCTGCCCGCCGGGTCCAAGGAGAGCTCGCTGACCCTGGAGCGGGGCCTGGCCCTGCTCCAGGCGGTGGCCGACGCCGAGTCGGAGGCGCCGTCGATCAGCGAGCTGGCCGCCGCCATCGGCGCCTCCCGGGCGGCGGTGTACCGGCTGCTGGTGCCGCTGCAGTCGCGCGGGCTGGTGCGTCGGGAGGGGTCCAAGGTCCGGCTGGGCCTGGGCGTGCTGCGGCTGGCGTCCAACGTCCTGCCGCAGCTGCGCCTGGCCGCCCAGCCCGCCCTGCGGACCCTGGCCGAGCAGGTGGGCGCCACCGCGCACCTGACCGTGGCGGACGGGTCGGAGGCGCAGGCCGTGGCCGTGGTGGAACCGTCCTGGACGGCCTACCACGTGGCGTACCGGGTGGGGTCGCGCCACCCGGTGCACCGGGGCGCGGCGGGCAAGGCGATCGGCCTGTCCCCGGAGGGCCGGCAGTGGGTGCACTCGACGGGCGAGTTGCAGCCGGGCGCGTTCGGCGTGGCGGCGCCCGTGCGGGGCGTGCCGGGCCTGCGGGCCAGCGTCGGCGTGGTGGCCCTGGAGAAGCTGGACGGCGACGTGGTGGGCCCGCAGGTGGTCCGCGCGGCCCAGGAGGTCGCCGACGCCCTGCGCTAGGCGAGCGCCTGCCACAGGGCCAGCGCGGCGAACACCGCGAAGATCGTGCCGCTCACCCGTTGGACCAGGTGCGTCGGGATGCGCGTCGCGATCTTCCGGCCGACCAGGACCGCGATGCCGGCCACCGTCACCAGGGCCAGGAAGGCGCCCAGGCCCACGAACACCGGGGTGCCGTAGCGGGCGGCGAGGGCGGCGGTGCCGAGTTGGGACGCGTCGCCCCACTCCGCCGCGAACAGGACGCCGAAGGACGTCAGGGCCGCGCGGCCGAAGGGGACGGCGTTCGGCGACCCCGCGCCGTCGGTGGCGTCGTCGTCCTTGGCGAAGCTCTCCTTGAGCAGGAGGAACGCGCCCACGCCGAACAGCACCGCCACCACGCCCGCCACCAGGCGGTCCGGGAGGAGGGTCAGGACGCCGCCGAAGGTCGCCGCCACCACGCATTGGATCGCGAACGCCGCCGTGACGCCCACGAACACCGGCAACGCCCGGTAGCGGGTGGTGAGGACAAGGGTCGCGACCATGGTCTTGTCCGGCAGTTCGGCCAGGAAGATGATGCCGAACGCCGTTGCCAGCGCGATGAGTTCCGGTGCCACGAGTACCTCCACGTCCGTAAAACCCGGACGGAGGCAGCACGACCCCGACCGGGCGTGTTGCGCTGCCCGGCCGGAGGTCTCGTTCGCCCGTTCACGAGAACGGGTGAGGGACCGGATCCGCTCGAAGGCGGGATCAGTGTGTCGATCACCTCGCCGTGACCGCAGAACCACACGGTCGCGGGAACTACTCCCCTCTGGCGGAACCTACTTTAGGTGACGCATACCCGCAGGTCGACGTGACGCCGGACGCACCCGGGAGGGAGGACCTTGGTCCCGGGCCGGACGGGACCGTCGTACCTGAGCGGGACCACCCCGCCGGACTTACCGTCGTCGCCGTGGACGTACTCGACCTGGCGCGGTGGCAGTTCGGCATCACCACCGTCTACCACTTCCTGATGGTGCCGCTGACGATCGGCCTGTCGCTGCTGGTCGCCGGCATGCAGACGGCGTGGGTCCGCACGGGGGACCGCAAGTACTACAAGATGACGAAGTTCTGGGGCAAGCTCCTGCTGATCAACTTCGCCATGGGCGTGGTGACCGGCATCGTGCAGGAGTTCCAGTTCGGCATGACCTGGAGCGCCTACTCGCGGTTCGTCGGCGACGTGTTCGGCGCGCCGCTCGCGATGGAGGGCCTGGTCGCGTTCTTCGTCGAGTCCACGTTCCTCGGCCTGTGGATCTTCGGCTGGGACCGCCTGCCGCGCAAGGTCCACCTGGCCTGCGCCTGGGCGTTCTCGCTGGCCACGATGGCCTCGGCGTACTTCATCCTGGCCGCCAACTCGTGGATGCAGCACCCGGTGGGCGTCGAGCTGGTCGACGGCCGGCCCCGGCTGACCTCGATCTGGGAGGTCCTGGGCAACAACACCGTGCTCGCCGCGTTCCCGCACACGATCTTCGGCGCGTTCGCCGTGGCCGCCTCGTTCCTGGTCGGCATCGCCGCCTGGCACCTGTGGAAGCGGTCGGCCGAGGAGCCGGTGTGGCGGTCGTCGGTCAAGCTCGGCACGTGGGTCGGCGTCGTCGCGTTCGCCGGGCTGGCGATCAGCGGCGACCTCCAGGGCAAGCTGATGTTCGAGCAGCAACCGATGAAGATGGCCGCCGCGGAGGCGTTGTGCCACACCGAGCGGCCGGCCGCGTTCTCGGTGTTCGCCATCGGTGACGTGTCGCGCCCGGACTGCGAGAACGTCAAGAGCGTCACCGTGCCGGCGCTGCTGTCTTTCCTGGCGCACAACGACTTCTCGTCCGAGGTCAAGGGCATCGAGGAACTGGTCCCGATGTACCAGGCCAAGTACGGCGCGAACTACCCGGTGGACGAGCGGCTGGGCGAGCTGTCGGGCAAGCCCATCGACTACGTGCCGCTGCTGCCGGTGACCTACTGGGGCTTCCGCCTGATGATCGGCTTCGGCGCGATCGCGGTCGGCGCGGGCCTGCTGGTCCTGTGGCTGACGCGGGGCGGGCGGGTGCCGACCGGGCGGTGGTTCCGGCTGCTGGCGCTGGGCAGCATCGCGACGCCGTTCCTGGCCAACAGCTTCGGCTGGATCTTCACCGAGATGGGGCGGCAGCCCTTCGTCGTGGTCCCGAACCCGAGCGGCGTGGACGGGGTGTGGATGTTCACCGCGCGCGCCGTGTCGAACTCGACGCCCGGCGAGGTGCTGACGTCGTTGATCGCCTTGACGCTCGTCTACGGGGTGCTCGCGTGCGTCGAGGTGTTCCTGGTCCGGCGGTACGTCCGCGGCGGTGTCGCGGGCGTGCTGCCGGACCACGGGCCGGACTCGGACGAGCCGGACCAGCGCATAGACGACGACGTCCTGTCGTTCGCGTACTGAGGGGTTGTCGTGGAGACGTTCTGGTTCTGCGTGATCGCGCTGCTGTGGCTGGGCTACCTGTTCCTGGAGGGCTTCGACTTCGGGGTCGGCATGCTGCTGCCGGTGCTCGGGCGCGACGAGACCAAGCGGCGCGTGCTGATCAACACGATCGGGCCGGTGTGGGACGGCAACGAGGTGTGGCTGCTGGTGGCGGGCGGTGCGACGTTCGCGGCGTTCCCCGGCTGGTACGCCTCGCTGTTCAGCTCGGCCTACCTGCCGCTGGTGCTGTTCCTGCTGGCCCTGATCGGGCGCGGGGTGGCGTTCGAGTACCGCGGCAAGGTGGACTCGGTGCGCTGGCGGCGGGTGTGGGACACGGTCATCTTCGTGGGCTCGTGGGTGGCGACGCTCGGGGTCGGGCTGGTGCTGACGGCCAACGTGTTCGGGCTGCCGTTGGACGCCAACGGTGACCGCGTGGGCTCGCCGTTCGCCGCGGTGACGCTGGAGTCGTTGTTGGGCGCGTTGGCGATCGCCGGGTACGCGTTGGTGCACGGCGCGGTGTTCCTGTCGTTGAAGACCGAGGGCGAGGTGCGGGAACGTGCCCGTGCGGTGGCGTTGCGGGTCGCACCGGTCGCGTTGCTGCCTCTTGTCGTGCTGCTGCTGTTGGTGCAGCTGCGATTCGGGACGGTGTGGACGTACGCGGCGGCGATCGGTGTCGCGCTGGCGGCTTTCGGCGCTCTGGCGCGGTTGGCGCTGCGGCGCGAGGGGCAGGCGTTCGCGCTGATGGGCGTCGCGGTCGCGTGCGCGGTGGCGGCGTTGTTCGGTGCGCTGTACCCGAACGTGCTGCCGTCCACTTTGGACCCGGCGTTCTCGTTGACGGTGGAGAACGCGGCGTCGAGCCCGTACACGTTGACGGTGATGACGTGGGTGGCGGCGTTCGGGACGCCGGCGGTGCTGGTGTACCAGGGGTGGACGTACTGGGTGTTCCGCAAGCGCATCGGGACGCGGCACATCCCGAAGGTGCACGTGCCGCAGTAAGGGTCAGTAGTCCAGTTCGAAGTCGCGGTGGTCGTCGGGGTCGACCACCGCGTCGAGCTTGTTCCCGGCCCGCAGGCGGGGGTGGTACGGGGCGTCGTGCTCGATCAGGAACTCGGGCACGTCCGGGCCCTTGATCAGGAGCTGGACGCGGACCGTGGCGTCCTCGCCGATCGGCTCGTAGGTCAGGACGTGGGCGGTCGCGGGCAGGCCCACCTCGTCCAGGCGCAGCAGCCGCCGCTTGGCCCGTCCGGTCCCGCGCCACACGCCGATGCCCAGCGGCAACAGGAGCGCGGTGAGCACGATGCCGACGGTGCCGCCGTCGGTGGCCCAGTAGACGATCGGTCCGGTGACCATCAACGCCACGGCGAACGAGTGCAGGAAGACGTTGTGGCCCCGGTTGGCCCCGTGTACCTCGACGAACCCGCTCTCCCCCATTCCCGCACCTTAAGCGTGTTCCGCGGTGCCGCGGACGGGTTGGCGCGAGGTGCGGCCGGACGGAGGACGCCGGCGGGGGACCTAGGTCCTGCCACCGGGGGGACCCTCGTACCTGAGCGGGATGCCGTCCGGGCACCTACGGTCGTGGTGTGGACGTCCCCGGAACCCCTTCCGCCAAGAAGCCGGGGAGGGGTCCGCTCGGCGCGCTACCCGCCCTTTCGCCTTCGGCGCGCCGAGCGTTGGCCCTCTGCGGCGTGCTGGCCGCGCTGACTTCGGGAGCCCTGGTCTTCCAGGCCGTGACGCTCGCGTCCGCGCTGGTGGCCGGTGGCTCGTTGTGGCTGTTGGCGGGCGCGGTGGTGGCGCGGGCGGTGCTGGCGTGGGCCACCGAGACGGTCGCGGCGCGGGCGGCGGCGGGCGCCAAGGAGGAGCTGCGGGCCGCCGTGCTGGACCGGGCGCTGGGGCTGGGGCCGGCGTGGATCGTGTCCCGGGGGCCGGCGGAGCTGGCGGTGCTGGCGACCAAGGGCCTGGACGCGCTGGACGCGTACTTCACCAAGTACCTGCCGGCGCTGGTGACGACGGCGGTCGTGCCGGTGCTGGTCGGGGCGTGGATCCTGTGGACGGACCCGACGTCGGCGGTGCTGATCGCGGTGACGCTGCCGTTGATCCCGGTGTTCGCCATCCTGATCGGCAAGTTCACCTCGGCGCGGGTGGCCGCGGCGGCGACGGCGCTGGAGCGGCTGTCGGGGCGGTTGGCGGAGCTGGTGCGGGCGCTGCCGGTGCTGACGGCGTTCGGGCGGGCCTCGGCGCAGGCGCGGGCGGTCGCGGAGGTGGGCGAGCGGTACCGGAAGGCGACGATGGGGACGCTGCGGGTGGCGTTCCTGTCGGCGCTGGTGCTGGAGGTGGCGGCGTCGCTGTCGGTGGCGCTGATCGCGGTGGGGATCGGGCTGCGGCTGGTGTCGGGGGAGCTGACCCTGCTGACCGGCCTGGTGGTGCTGATCCTGGCGCCGGAGTGCTACCTGCCGCTGCGGGCGGCGGGGGCGGCGCACCACGCCTCGGAGGACGGGGTGGAGGCGGTGCGCCGGGTGGCGGAGATCCCGGAGGTGCGGCGCTCGCGGGGGTCGCGGGGGGACGGCCGGCGCGTGCGAGCCAGGGGTGGTCGGGCGGTCGCGGCGGTTCGGGATCAGGCGGTCGATGGGCGGCCGGTCGGGGTCCAGGTGCGGAACCTCCGGGTGCGGCGGCGGGGGCGGTTCGCGCCGGACGGGATCAGCCTCGTCGTGTGGCCCGGCGAGGTGCACCGGCTCGACGCGCCCAGTGGCGCGGGCAAGTCCACCCTGTTCGACGTCCTCCTCGGCTACGTAGAGCCCGACGGCGGCGAGGTCGTCCTCGACCGGGACGCCATCGCCTGGGTCCCCCAGCGGCCCGCCTTCGCCGGTCGCACCGTCGCCGACGAGCTCGAACTGACCACCGGCCGCGTCGACCGCGACGTCCTCGCCTCGATCGCCGCCGACCACCTGGTGGATCGTCGGATCGTTGAACTGTCGACAGGCGAACGCCAACGCGTCGCCATCGCCCGTGCGCTGACCCGCGTGAAGGATGGTTCAACAATCCTCTTGTTGGACGAGCCCACCGCTCACCTCGACCCCGCCACGGCCGCGAAGGTCATGACCGCGGTTCAAGGGGCAGCGGATGGCGGGGCCGCTGTTCTCTTGTCCACTCATAGGATTGTTGAACAAGGGGACAATCATCTGCCGGTGACGGCTGTGGAGCACGAGGTCGGTCGCGCGTCGAAACCCAAGACGCCGCGGCCGACCGGTCGGGTGCTGGCCGGGGCGGCGTTGGGGATCGCCGCCTCGGCCAGCGGTGTCGCGCTGACCGCCGTCGCCGCCCACCTGATCGCCAAGGCCGCGACGCAGCCGCCGATCCTGACCCTGTCCGTGCTGGTCGTGGGCGTGCGAACGTTTGCGCTCTCGAAGGGCGTCCTGCGCTACCTGGAACGCCTGGTGTCGCACGACGCCGCCTTCCGCTTCGCCGAAGACCTCCGCGTCCGCCTCTGGAACGCCCTGCGCCCGGGTCGCGCCGAGCTGACCCGCCTGGTGGACGACGTGGACACCGTCCGCGACCTGGTCCCGCGCGTGCTCCAACCACCGCTGGTCGCCGCCGGGGTCGGCCTGGCCACCACCGTCTTGTTCGCCCTGGTCCACCCGTGGGCGGGCGTCGCGGTCGGGCTTGCGGTCCTGCTCGGCGGCACGCTCGCGCCGCTGGTCGCCGTGGTCGCCGAGCGCCGGGCGAGCACCGTCCTGGCCCGCGGTCGGCGGCAGGTGTCCGAGGAGGTGCTCACCCTGCTGACCGCCGCACCCGACCTGATCGCCTTCGGCGCGGACCGGGAGGTCCGGGCGCGCCTGGCCGCGCACGACGCCGAGCTGGCCCGGATGGCCCGTCGGCAGGCGTGGGGCGCGGGCGCCGCGACCGGCCTCGTCCACCTCCTGCTCGGCGGCGCGATCGTGGCGTGTTCGGCGATCGCGGCCGGTGTCGATCCGCTGCTGGCGCCCCTGCTGGGACTCGTGCCCCTGGCGCTGGCCGAGGTGTTGGGCGCGTTGCCGGCGGCGGCTCAGCACCGGCAGGCGTTGCGCGAGGCGTACGGGAGGATTGTTGAGCAATCCGACGATTCAGCCAAGGTGATCGTTGAACAATCCGACGATGTGGTGTTGGAGGGTGTGACGGCCCGCTGGCCCGGGGCGACACGGCCGGTCCTGGAGCGGGTGAGCCTCAGGGCACCCGCCGGTACCAAGGTGGCCGTGGTGGGACCGTCGGGCGTGGGCAAGTCGACGCTGTTCGCGGTGCTCCTCGGCTTCGTGCGGCCGACCGAGGGGACGGTGCGCCGCCCGGCGCGGGTCGCCTGGTGCCCGCAGGAGCCGATGCTGGTGTCCACGACCCTGCGCGAGAACCTCCGCATCGGCGACCCGGCCGCCGCCGACGACCGCATGCGGGAGGCCCTCGCGCACGTGGGCCTCGACCTCGACCTGGACACGGTCGTCGGCCCGACCCTGCTCTCCGGCGGCGAGGCGCAACGCGTCGCCCTCGCCCGCGCCCTGCTGCACGACGCCGACGTCCTGCTCCTCGACGAACCCACCGCGCACCTGGACGAGTTGTCGGCCCGCCGCCTGCTCGACCTGGTCGACCGCCTGGACCGGACCGTCGTGCACATCACCCACCGGCCCGACGAGGCCCGGCGGGCGGACGTGGTGTGGGAGGTGTCCCGGGGACGAGTCGGGGTCGGGGCCTACCGTTGACGGCCGTGGACCCCGCCCTGGTGCTCGCCGCGTCGACCGAGATCACCTCCGCCGCCCTCGCCGGCGACGACCCGGACGCCGTGCTGCCCCTCGTCGTCCGCCGCGCCGCCGAGCTGGCCGAGGCGGACCTGGGCCTCGCGATGGCCACCGGCGACGACGGGACGCTCACCGTCGAGGCGTCCTCCGGCGACGTCGACCCGGTCGGCATCGTCCTGTCCCACCGCTCGTCCGCCGCCCGCGCCGCGCGGACCGGGGTCGCCGTGGTCGCCGACGACTTCACCACCGACCCGCGCACCGCCCCGTTCGTGCCGCAGTCGTTGCGCGGGTACGGCCCGTTCGCCGTCGCCCCGTTCGGCACGCGCGAGCGCAGGATCGGGGCGCTGGCCGTGTACCGGCGCAAGGGCGCGCCGCCGTTCAGCCCGGACACCGTCGAGGTGCTCACCGCGTTCGCCGCGCAGGCGGGCCTCGCGGTCGTGCTCGCGGAGGGTTCGACCGCGCGCCAGCGGATAGCGGTCTACCAGGAGCGCGAGCGGATCGCCCGCGACCTGCACGACGTGATCATCCAGCGGCTCTACGCGACCGGCGTCCAGCTCGAACTGCTCAACCGAAGGCTCAAGCTCGACGGCCGCGAGGCGAAGCGGCTCGCGGACTGCGTGGACCAGCTCGACCAGACCATGGCCGAGGTGCGCGCCACCGTCCGGGCGTTGCGCAGCGCCGACCCCGGCCGGCCCGCCGACGCCGACCTGCGCGCGTCCGTGCTGGCCGAGGCGCGCACCGCGGGCGACCTGCTCGGCTTCGAACCGGAGGTGCGGGTGGACGGCGACCTGGCCGACGTCCCCGCCGACCTGGCCGACCACGCGCGGGCGGCGCTGCGCGAGGCCCTGTCCAACGTGGTCCGGCACTCGGGCGCGGGCCGCGTGGAGATCGCCGTGACCCGCGACCCGGCCCGCCTGGAGCTGCGCGTGGCCGACGACGGCTGCGGCATCCCGCGCGGCGTGGGCCGGCGCGGCCTGCGGCACCTGGAGGAACGGGCGCTGGCCGCGGGCGGCGGGTGCGAGGTCACGTCGTCGCCGCGCACCGGCACGACGATCACCTGGCACGTGCCGCTGGGCTGACCGGGTCAGCGCGCGCGGCGGGCCACCCAGGCCGCCGCCTGAGTGCGGCGTTCCATGCCGAGCTTCTGCAGGACCGACGTCACGTAGTTCTTGACCGTCTTCTCCGCCAGGAACAGCCGCTCGGCGATCTGCCGGTTCGTCATCCCCTCGCCGATCAGGTCCAGCACGCGCCGCTCCTGCTCGGTCAACGCGTCCAGCACGTCCACCTCCGGCGGGCGGCGCATGCGGTCCAGGACCCGGGCCGTGGTCTGCGGGTCCAGCAGCGACCGGCCGGCCGCCACCTCGCGCACCGCGTTCACCAGGTCCTGCCCGCGGACCTGCTTGAGCAGGTAGCCCGACGCGCCCGCCATGATCGCGCCGACCAGGGCCTCCTCGTCGTCGAACGCCGTCAGGACCAGGCAGCGGACGTCCAGCCCGCGCAGCCGCCGGCACAGGTCCACGCCCGTCCCGTCGGGCAGGCGCACGTCCACCATCGCCACGTCCGGCCGCGTCGAGGTCGCGAGCACCACGGCCTCGTCCACCCCGCCGGCCTCGGCCACGACGGTGATGTCGTCCTCGTCGTCGAGCAGCTCGCGCAGCCCCCTGCGGACGATCTCGTGGTCGTCGACCAGCAACACGCGCACCGGCACGCAACAACCATAGGTCGAATGCCGGTACCGGTTGCGCGCGGACCTCAAGACAGTGCAGTACATGCTGGTACGCGCGATCGAGGAAGCCGACCGGATCGTCGTCGGCCGACTGGTGCTGGAGCTGTGGGGCGCGCACACCGCCGTCGCCCACGGCCAGGTGTTCTTCCCGGCCAGTCTGCCCGGGTTCCTGGTCGAGCAGCAGGACCAGGTGGTCGGCCTGCTCACCTACTCCGCCACCGACGGGTTCCTGGAGATCGTCACGATCGACGCCCTGCGAAGAGGCCGGGGCGTGGGGAGCTCGCTGGTCGAGGCCGCGGTGCAGCGCGCCCGGCAGCTCGGCTGCTCCCGCGTCCGGCTCACCACCACCAACGACAACCTCGACGCCCTGCGCTTCTACCAGCGGCGCGGGTTCCGGCTCACCGCGCTGCGGCCCGACGCCGTCCGCGAGTCACGCCGGCTCAAACCGGAGATCCCCTCGGTGGGGGACTACGGCATCCCCATCACCGACGAGCTGGACCTGGAGCGATGGGTCGCACCCCGGTAGTTGTCCACAGGCTCCACGCGGGTTGTCCACAGAGTTGTGCACAGGTCGTCAACGCCGGGGGAGCGAGCTGAACACCTCGTCCCAGGCGGCGGCGACCTGGCGCGCGCACGTCTCCGGCGCCACCCCGCCGACCCCGGTGCCCAGGCCCGGCATCGCGATCGTCCGCACCGCCGCGCGCACCGGCCGGCCGTCGTCCAACCGGCCGTCGCGCCACAGCCGCAGCACGGCCCGCGCCGCCAGGTACGGGTGCACGGTGTCCGCCGGCAGGTGCTCGCCCGCCGTGCGCAGGGTCGGCGCGCTGATCAGCCACTCCGGCTGCGGCTCGCCGGTCGGCACCACCAGCGCCTCGCCCACCGGCAGCTCACCGCCGTGCAGCGCCAGCACCGCGCTGCGCACGTGCGCCTCGACGTGGGGGAAGGCCCGGGCGTACACGGCGTCCATGCCGGTGCGCATCCAGCCCGAGGAGTTCGCGGGGCTCACCACGGCCTCGGCCACGATGTCGAGCACCGAACCCCGGTGCACCTCGACACCGCTGCGGCCGTCGGCGACACCCAGCCACGCCGTCGCGAGGGGCTCGTCGACGGCGCACAGCACCAGACGGGGAACAGCTACCGGAGCGTTGATCTCACCCTCCGTATCGGCGGACACAGCCGCAAGCATTCCAGGACACAGGGGTCCGGCGGAACGGGGCCGGGCCTCCGCCGGCCGGGTGATCCTCGCCTCAGCGGCGGCCACCCGCCGTGGTGCTCGTATGGTTGCGGCGTGCTCGCCTACTTCGGACCACAAGGGACGTTCACCGAGCAGGCCGCCCTCGGCCTCGGTGCGTCCCCCGCCGACCTGGTCCCGTTCGACACCGTGCCCGCGGCGCTGGCCGCGACCCGCCGGGGCGAGGCCGAGGCCGCCTGCGTGCCGGTGGAGAACTCCGTCGAGGGCGCGGTCCCGGCCACCATGGACGCCCTGACCGAGGGCGAACCGCTCGTCGCCGTCGCCGAGACGGTGCTGGACGTCCGGTTCAGCGTGCTGGTGCGGCCGGGCGGCGGCGAGGTGAAGACCGTCGCGAGCCACCCGCACGCCCTCGCCCAGGTCCGGCACTGGCTGGCCGAGCACCTGCCGAACGCCGACGTCGTCGCCACCACCTCCACCGCCGCCGCCGCGCGGGCCGTGCTGGCGGGCGAGTTCGACGCGGCCGTGAGCGCGCCCGTCGCCGTGCGGCACTACCCGCTGGAGGTCCTGGCCACCGACGTGGCCGACGTCCGCGACGCCAAGACCCGCTTCCTGCTCCTGCGCCGCCCCGGCGCGCTGCCCGCCCCCACCGGCCACGACCGCACGTCGGTCGTGATCACCGCGACCGACCGGGTCGGCGCGCTGTCCGACCTGCTCGCCGAGCTGGCGCTGCGCGGCATCAACCTGACCCGCATCGAGTCCCGGCCCACCAAGGGCCGCCTCGGCGAGTACCGGTTCTACATCGACTTCGACGGGCACGTGGCCCAGCCGCGCGTCGGCGACGCCCTCGCCGCGCTGCGCCGGCACTGCCCGGACACCCGGTTCCTCGGCTCCTACCCGAAGGCGGAGGCCGGCGGTCCGACGCCGGGCGACGAGGAGTTCGTGGCGGCGGCCGAGTGGCTGGCCGCGGTGCGGGAAGGGCGGGGCGCGTGAAGCTGATCCTGGTGCGGCACGGCGAGACGGCGTCGAACCTCAAGATGGCGCTGGACTCGCTGCCACCCGGCCCGCCGCTGACCGACGCCGGGCTGGCGCAGGCGGCGGCCCTGGGCGAGGCGCTGGCGGACGTGCCGGTGAGCGCGGTCTACGCCAGCGCGGCCGTGCGGGCGCAGCAGACGGCGGCCCCGGTGGCGGCGGCGCACGGCCTGGCCGTCGAGGTGCTGGACGGGGTGCAGGAGATCTTCTGCGGCGACCTGGAGGGCCGGCACGACCGGGAGGCGTTCGACCTGTTCCTGGCCGCCGCGCACCGGTGGGCGGCGGGCGACCTGGACGCGCCGATCCCCGGCGGCGAGACCGGCCGGCAGGTGATCGAGCGGTTCGTGGCCGCGGTGGACGACGTGTCCGCCCGGCACGCGCCGGACGACACGTTCGTGCTGGTCAGCCACGGCGGCGCGATCCGGTTGGCGGCGCTGGCGATGGCGAAGAACGTCCAGCCGGCGTTGCTGGAGGCGGGGTTGCTGCCCAACACGGGCCAGGTCGTGCTGGAGCACGACGGCGCGGGCTGGGTGTGCACGTCGTGGACCGGGGTGGACCGGATCCACTAGCGCTTGCGCAGGTCGTGCTGGCTGCGGGTCTCGGTGACCTCGCGGCCGTGGGCCCGGTGCGTGACCGACGCCCACCACAGGCCGTCGGGGCGGGCCCTCGGCTCCCACACCAGCGTGCCGGGCACCCACGCGTCGCCGACCCGCACCAGGCACGGCTTGCCCGCCGGCGCGCGGTCGTGGCGGCGCAGCCACTCCGGGGTGCAGCAGTGCTCGCACGGCTGCAGCTCGCCCGGGTCCACCTCCGCCCACCGCACCGGCACGGCGTCGTGCACGTCGTTGCCCCGGCGCTCGGCGTAGCGGTGGCCCTTGCGCAGGAAGTCGCACTCGCGGTCGTTGTGGTAGGCGCGCCCGCCCTTGGTGCGCCAGCCCTGCTTCAGCACGCCCGGCGGCGGCGCCTTGCACAGGTGGCACATGCCGGCCGGCAGCTCGTGGACGCACTCGTCGGCGCTCATCCCCACCCGAGCTCGTGCAGCTTGTCGTCGTCGATGCCGAAGTGGTGGGCGATCTCGTGGATCACGGTGATCGCCACCTCCTCCACGACGTCGTCCTCGGTGTCACAGACGTCGAGGATCGCCTCGCGGTAGATGGTGACCCGGTCCGGCAGGACGCCGCCGTAGTCGGTGGTGCGCCGGGTCAGCGCGATCCCGGTGTAGAGGCCGAGCAGGGACGGCTCCTCCGGGTTGCGGTCCTCGACCAGCACGACCACGTTGTTCATCGCCGCCGCGAACTCCGGCGGCAGGAGGTCCAGGGCGTCGGCCACCAGCTCCTCGAACCGCTGCCGGGTCATCTCCGCGGGCACGGCGTCACCTCGTGGGTTTCGGCTCGGACGAGCCGGTCGACGTGGGGGTCGCCGACGCCGAGGACGTCGCCGACGCCGCGCTGCTGTTGGACTGCGAGTGCAGCGGCGCGCCGGTCGGCTCGTCCTGCTGCACGGCCGTGGTCTGCGGCGGGTTCGACGTGGTCAGCGGTGGCGCGTTGGGGTTGCGGATCGAGCCTTCCCACGGGTTCAGGCCGGTGCCGTCGGTGGCCGCGCCGACCTTGCAGTTCGCGCGGTGCGAGCCGGCCGCCCAGCTCTCCGCCGCCCGCGTGTCCCAGGTGACGACCAGGCCGCGCGCCCTGAAGTCCAGACCGCCGGAGTACTCGGCGGCGATCCGCGCGCACTCGCCGGACAGCACCTCGTCCTGCCGCTCCACCGACGGGAAGTCGCCCGCGGGCAGCGTCACCACGCCGACGATCTCGAACGCGTGCGGCTTGACGCACTCGACCGGGTCGCCCACGCCACGCGCCTCGGTGATGCCCAGGCACACGCCCGGGTCGTAGACGTCGGACTGGTCCTGCGTCTTGGCCGTGCCGTACGCGGGCAGCAACCCGCCGGCCGGTCCCGCGACCTGCAACCCGCAGCGCACCGTCCGCTGCCCCTCCGCCCACAGCCGCTCGCCGGGGTTGAGCGGGCCGACGGTGTACTTGCCGAACGGGTCGAACCGGCCGCCCAGGTAGTCCAGGGAGGTCTTGGTGCAGTACTCCTCGCTGATCTTCTGCCACTGCTCGTCGGTCGGGAACGGCGCCTGCGGCCCGTACCCGGGCCCGATGTCGGCCACGCCGGTGACCTCGAACATGTGCTGCGCCGAGCAGTCGACCTTGGCGACGTCGGACAGGTTCGCCCGGGTCCAGTTCAGGCAGTCGCCCGCCTGCGAGGTGTAGACCGGGTTCACGGCCTCGGTGGCCCCGCCGCCGACCGGTCCGCCGGCCACCGGCCACGACGTGAAGGTGCTCAGCGCGAGCAGGCCGAGCGCACCGACGAACGCGCCGAGCATGACCAAGTGGTCACCTCGACGAAACCAGCGAGCGCTCATGGACATCTACTCCATGATGCCTGTGCCGACCGCGCTGCCAACCGGGCGGGTGGACTGTGTTGCTATTGGGACACTCGTCACCCATTCGGCGGCCGATCTCTGTACCGTCCCCGCCGGGAGTGGCTGATGACTGAGAACGACCGTAACGACGACACGACGCCGCAGGCCGGCGGGCCCGCGAGCCCGCCGCCGTACGTGCCGCCACCCGGTCCGCCCGGCGGACCGGGGCAGCAGCCTGCGCCGGGACAGCCGGGGTTCGCGCCCAGCGGGCCGCAGCCGACGCAGCCGTTGCCCGGCCAGGGCGCGCCGGGTCAGGGTGCGCCGGGTCAGGGTGCGCCGGGTCAGGGTGCGCCGGGCCAGCCGGGTTTCGCGCAGAGCGCGCCGCAGCCGGGCCAGGGCGGACCCGGGGGTCCGGGTGGGCCGCAGGGTCCCGGTGGGCCGCAGGGCGGCAAGCCGGCCAAGCGCGGCGCGGTCCGGCAGCAGCAACCGGGCGTGACCAAGCCCCGGCCGCCGTCGGTGGCCGAGCAGCGCGCCCGCCAGCAGGCCGCCAAGCAGCAGCGCGAGGCCGCCGAAGCCGCCGCGGCCGAGGAGGCCCGCCGCCGCAAGCGGCGCAAGCGGCTGCTCATCGGCGGCGGCGTGACCGTGGGCGTGGTCGGCGTCGTGGCCGTCTGGTACGCCGTGGCCAGCCCGGACGAGGTCCAGGCCCAGTGCGTCAAGGACGACGTGGTGGTCGAGGACAAGTACTGCGACGAGAGCTACGCCCGCTCGCACGGCGGCTACCACAGCAACGGCTTCATCTACATCGGCGGCAGCTCGTACCGCTACTACTACGGCGGTTCGAGCGTCCCGGTCGGCCAGAAGGTCAGCGGCGGCAGCTACACGATCCCCAAGGGCGCGAACGTCACGACCAAGTCGGGCACGACGATCCAGCGCGGCGGGTTCGGCATCTCCGGCAGCGGCAAGAGCGGGGGCAGCTGAGTGCGCCGGGAGACCTCCGCGCCCCGGCCGGACTGGCAGCGCACCGTGTCCGACCAGGGCCTGGTGTTCGGCGCGCCCGCCCGCGCGGCCGACGGCAGCCCGCGGCCCTACTGGGACGAGTCGGCGCACTACGTGTTCGACATGAGCGACATCCTGTCCCTTGAGGCGGACGTCGAGCTGTTGCACAGCATGTGCCTCGAAGCCGTGGACAACGTCGTGCTGACCGAGCGGTTCCGGGACTTCGGCATCTCCGAGTGGGTCTGGCCCGCGATCGCCGAGTCGTGGAAGCGCCGCGACCCGCACGTCTACGGCCGGTTCGACCTGCGCTACGACGGCCGCGGCCCGGCCAAGCTGCTGGAGTACAACGCCGACACGCCCACGTCGCTGCTGGAGGCGTCGGTCGTCCAGTGGAACTGGAAGACCGACGTCCACCCCGACGACGACCAGTGGAACTCCATCCACGAGAAGCTGGTCGAGCGGTGGGCGGAGATCGGCGCGGCGCTGCCGTCCAACGAGGTGCACTTCACCTGGTCCGGGGCCGACCCGTCCGGTGAGGACCACGTGACGGTGGCCTACCTGCAGGAGACCGCCGCCGAGGCGGGCATGAACACCGTCGGCCTCGCCATCGAGGAGATCGGCTGGGACTCGCTGCTCAACCGGTTCGTCGACCTCGAAGAGGCCCCGATGGGCACGGTCGTGAAGCTGTACCCCTGGGAGTGGGTGGTCGACGAGCAGTTCGGCCGCTTCGCGGTGGAGAGCCTGCCGGGCACCCTGTGGATCGAGCCGCTGTGGAAGATGCTGCTCTCCAACAAGGCGCTGCTCGCGGTGCTGTGGGAGATGTACCCGGGCCACCCGAACCTGCTCCCCGCGTTCCTCGACGAACCGAGCGTCCTCACCGAGTACGTGCGCAAACCGCGCCTGGGCCGGGAGGGCGCGAACATCCAGATCGTGGCGCCGGGCTACGAGACCATGACCGGCGGCGTGTACGGCAAGGAAGGGTTCGTCTACCAGGCGTTCGACCCGCTGCCCGAGTTCGACGGCTACCGCCCCGCGCTGGGCGCGTGGGTCGTCGGCGACGCGGCGGCCGGCCTCGGCATCCGCGAGACGGTCGGCCTGGTGACCGACGATGGCGCGGCGTTCGTCCCGCATCGGATTGTCGAATGAATGGAGTGGCAGTGATCAGCGAACTCGCGTTGGACCCGGGCTTCGGCTCCGCGATCGGCCGGGGCATCGGCGCGATCGCCCTGTACGCGGTCGTCGGCCTCGGGCTGATGGTCTTCGGCTTCTACGCCATCGACTGGACGACGCCCGGCAAGCTCTCGACCCTGGTGCGCACGGGTGCGCCGAACGCGGTCATCGTGACGGCGGCGGGCCTGCTCAGCATGGCGCTGATCGTCGTGGTGGCGATCTACAGCTCCGAGGGCAAGCTGGACGAGGGCCTGCTGTCGGCCCTGATCTACGGCCTGGTGGGGATCGTGGTGCAGGTGCTCGCGGTGCGCCTGCTGGAGTGGGTGACGCGGCTGGACATCGGCTCGCTGATCGAGTCGGAGCGCTTCGCGCCGGCCAGCGTGGTCGTGGCGAGCGCCCACTTCGCCCTGGGCCTGGTGGTGGCGGTCGCCATCTCCTGATCACCGGGACCGCGGGCCGGCTCCGGCCCGCGGGACGCGACGCCGGGCGGCCTCCGAACCTCGGAGCGCTGCCCGGCTGGCTTTCGCCCGGCCCCGGTTCCGGCCGCCCGGCCTGGCCCGGTTCCGGCCGCCCTGGCCCGGTTCCGGCCGCCCGCCCCGGCCCGCCCGCCCACACTCCGCCCGGCCTGGCCCGGCGTGGTTTCGGCCGGCGGTCCGGCGGGTGGAAGTCGGCGCGGTTCGACATCTGGCGCGGCCCAGCTTGTGTGGCGCGGCTCGTGTGCCCCGGCCTGGCCTGGAGCGGCGCGCCCGAGAACCGGCTGGGCCTGGTCGCCCTCGCGTGCTCCGGCGTGGCCTCCGGCCCCCGGTTCGATCATCGCACGCGGCACCGACGAAGGCGGTCGTCGGCTCGGGCGCGACAGTAGCGCCCAGGTCGTTTCCCCCGTCCGGGTATGGTGGGCGCGCCGGAGGGCGACGGCGTCCCCGGCGGCTCGCGCTTGGCAGCGCAACACCTGCCTCTCCGCACCGGACCAGGGAAGATAGGGGGGTCACCGCGATGACCGAGGTCGCGGACACCAGTCGACACGCTCTGCTCGAAGACGTCCACCGGATGATCGCCGACCGGTCGTGCGAGGTTCTCTCGCTGGACATCTTCGACACCGTGCTCTGGCGTCGGGTACCCCGTCCGGCCGACGTGTTCGGCATCCTCGGGGCCCGGCTGCGTGCCGCCGGCCTGTGCCCGGACTGGGTCACCGACGCCACGTTCCGGCGCATGCGGCACACCGCCGAGGAGAAGTCCCGGCACGGCCGCGACGCGCTGGGCACCGAGGTGTCCCTGTTCGACATCTGGCGCGCCATGCCGTCGGACGTGTTCGACAAGGCGCTGCTGGAGGAGCTCGTCCAGGCCGAGATCGAGGTCGAGCGCGAGTTCACCGTCGTGGACCTCGACATCGCGGGCGTCATCGCCCAGGCGCGCAAGCACGACGTGCCGATCATCCTGGTGTCGGACACCTACTTCACCGCCGAGCACCTGTCCTACCTGCTCGACCGCCCCGAGCTGGACGGCCTCAAGGACGCCCAGGTCTTCCGGTCCCACCAGCACGGCCTGGACAAGGCCAACGGCCTGTTCGAGATCGTCCTCAAGCAGCTCAACCTCAGCCCCGAGCAGGTCCTGCACGTGGGCGACAACGAGGTGGCCGACTACGAGGTGCCCACCGAGCTGGGCCTGCGCACCGTGCACTTCCGCCGCCTCGACGAGCCGTACGCGGTCGTCCTGGAGCGGGAGGGCGAGTCGCTGCACCCGTTCGGCCCGTACGCCGAGAACCTGGACACCACCTGGGGCGACTACGGCATCACGAGCCTGCGCGCCAAGACCCTCGCGACGGCGGCGGCCGACAGCGGCTCCGGGCGCGACACCGCGTTCCGGTTCGGCGCGGCCGTCCTCGGCCCGGTGCTGACCGGGTTCGCCGAGTGGGTGGCGTGGCGGGCGCACCAGACCGGCACGCGCGTGCTCTGGTGCCCGATGCGCGAGGGCGAACTGCTGTCCAAGCTGGTCAACAACGCCGCCCAGGTGCGCGGCTGGGACGTCGAGGCCAAGCCGATCTGGCTGTCCCGCCACGTCACGTCTCTCGCGGCGCTGGAGCACTTCGACACCGACTCGGTGCACGAGTTCATCCGCCGCAGCTACCACCTGTCGGTCCGGCAGCTCCTGTCGGTGCTGACGCTGCGCTCCGGCGAGGTCCCCAGCCTGGCCAACGACCTGGACACGATCGTCGACAACGGTGGCATCGCCGAGCGCGTCGCGATCGCCCTCACCGAGACCCCGCACATCCAGAACCGCCTCAAGGCCACCTTCACCGCGGCCCGCGAGCGGCTCATCCGCTACCTGCGCACCACCGGCGCGCTCGACGGAACCGACCTCACCCTGGTCGACCTGGGCTGGGGCGGCACCATCCAGCTCCAGCTCGCCAAGGCGCTGCGCATCGCCGAGATCGACCTGCGCCCGGCGGGCCTCTACCTGGCCACCGACGACCGGTCCGTGCGCACCTACCTCGCGGGCCTGCGCGCCGAGGGCTACCTGGCGCAGGCGGGTCACCCGGTGGAGGTCTCCTCGACCATCGTGCGCAGCCCCGAGGTCCTGGAGCAGTGCGTCAACGCGCTGTGCGGCTCGCTGATCGGCTTCACCGAGGACAGCAAGCCGATCCTCGGCCGGGTCTCGGAGTCGCAGACCCAGAACACCGAGCGCCTGGCCGCGCAGGAGGGCATCCTCGCCTTCCAGCGCCAGTGGAACCGCTACGTGCGCACCAACCCGGGCTGGCCGGAGCTGGCCACCGCGGAGCCCGCGAAGAACCGGCTGGCCAACATCCTGGTGTCCGCGCTCAGGGCGCCGACGGCCGAGGAGGCCGCGGTGTTCGGCAACTGGGCGCACGAGGACAACTTCGGCTCCTCCGTGGTCACGATGATGGTCCCCGAGGACCTGAAGGCGGCGATCCCGTACCTGTCGCCGAACGACCTGCTCGACCTGAACATGCGGGACAGCTTCTGGCCGGCGCTGCTCGCGGCGTCCGACACGAACCTGGCCGCCGCCGGCCGCGCCCTCGCCGACGGCCTCGACCCGTCGGTCTTCGAGGCCTCGGGCGAGCCGTTCGAGACGCGGCTGCGCTACCGGACCGTGGACGACCGCTGGCGCGACGCCGGTCGCCGCCGCGTCCGGATCAACCACAACGGCCTGTCGTTCGCGCGGATCGGCTTCGAGCACCACGACACCGTGGACGTCTCGCTGGCCATCCCCGGCCGGCCCGCCGTCGTGCGCGTGGACTGGATCGAGGCGACCGTCATCGCCAACGGCCGCAAGGCCGAACCGCTGCGCTGGGAGACGCCCGAGGACTTCGCGGGCCTCACCTACGCCGAGTGCCGGTGGCTGGGCGGCAACATGGTCGAGTTCGACTCGCCGCACGCCGCGATCTGGTTGCCGCTGGCCCAGCGGGCGGGCGGCCTGGTGTCCTCCGGCACGGTCACCGTGGCCTTCGCGATGTTGCCCCAGTCGTGGGTGAACGTGTCGCAGAAGTTGCCGCCGGCACGCCGTATCGCGCGTATTACGGGGCGCTTGCGGGAGGAGTACCGTGCGCACGGCGCCACGGGCGTGGCGGCCGGCGCTGCGCGCGTCGCCATCCGCAAGCTGGGAGGCAGTTGATGGGTCTGCTCGTGGACATGGTCGGCAGTCGGGAGGACCCGCACGCCCAGGCGCGCGCGGCGCGCCAACAGCCGTTGCTGTTGCACTCGATGTCGGCGTTCCGCGAGATGTTCGCCATCCTGTTCGCGCACCGCGACATCAAGACGGTGGTGGAGGTCGGCGTCGAGTCCGGCCAGGTCAGCTCCCTCTACACCGACCTGGGCGCCTCGAAGGTCTACTGCGTCGACCCCTTCCCGTCCGACGCCCTGCGCGCGACGCTGGCCCCCAACCCGGGGCTGGAGCTGGTCGAGGAGTTCTCGCCGGAGGTGCTCGCGAAGCTGCCCCCGGCGGAGCTCTACGTGCTGGACGGCGACCACAACTACGCCGTGCTGCACGGTGAGCTGACCTGGCTGCTCAAGAACACCCCGGACGCGGTCATCGCGCTGCACGACGTGCTGTGGCCGTGGTCGCGGCGCGACCTGTACTACGAGCCGTCCCGGCTCACCGGCGACGACAAGCACCCGACGTCGGAGGACGGCCCGACGATCTCGCACGACGACCTGACGCCCGCGGGGTTCGTGGGGCTCGGCTCGTTCACCGTCGCGGTCGAGGCGGGCGGTGAGCGCAACGGCGTGCTCACCGCGATCGAGGACGCGGTCGCCGAGGCGGCCGACGAGTGGCAGTTCGTGATCGTCCCGGCGGTCTTCGGGATGGGCGTGCTGGTCCGCAAGGGCGCCCCGGGCGCGAAGAAGGTGCTCGACGCCCTCAAGCCGTACACGTCGTCGGAGCTGCTGGCGATGCTGGAGAACAACCGGGTCGCGCTCTACACGCGGGTCCTGGAGCTCCAGTACGAGGCGGTGGCGCACGCCAACGACGCCGACCGGTTGGCCGAGTCGGTCGCGTCGCAGCGCCACGAGATCGCCCGGCTGCGCGCCGAGGTGGACAAGCTGCGCGCCGAGGCGGACGGCCTGCGGGACGCCAACCAGCGGCTGGAGCAGGAGCTGCGCGACCCGCTGTCGGTGCGCGAGCCGAGCATCGGGGCGGCGATCAACCACCTGGGCCGGGCCACCTCGGCCCGCCTGCGCAAAGCCAAGCGCTGACACCCGCCGGCGCCGGCACCCACCGGCGCCGGGCACCCGCCAGAGCCGGGCACCCGCCAGAGCCGGACACCCGCCAGAACGGACCGAGGGCCGCCGACCATCACGGTCGGCGGCCCTCAGCGCGTCACGGGTGCGGTCACGCGGTGCCGGAGGTGACGGGCACCTTCTCCACCGTCTCGGTGCTCTCCGGCTGCTCCGGCCCCTCGTCGGCCACGGCCGGGACGGACGGCAGCCGCGACGCCCACCAGTACATGACGCCCAGCACGAGCACGCCCAGCAACGCCGACGCCAGCGGCACGACGTGGCCGTACGGCGGCACCCAGCTGCCCTTGAACGGGTTCATGATCGCGAAGCCGGACTGCCAGCGGATCATCGTCCA
This sequence comes from Saccharothrix sp. NPDC042600, assembly GCF_040647305.1. NCBI lineage: Bacteria > Bacillati > Actinomycetota > Actinomycetes > Pseudonocardiales > Pseudonocardiaceae > Saccharothrix > Saccharothrix sp. NPDC042600. The sequence continues at coordinate 49,005 of NZ_JBEZBW010000005.1, forward strand.
CGGCACGCACACCAGGTGGATCGGCAGCAGGAGCAGCGCGAAGATCCGCGTGGCCGACCGGAAGTGCTCGGCGGTCAGCGCGTTCTTGGCCAGGACGTGCGCCGCCAGCACCGGGATGGTGATCGCGCCGGGCAGGAAGTAGCGGCCCTGGCTGAACCAGCCGATCTGGTCGAGGAAGAACAGCTCCGCCCCCAGCAGCGGCACGAACGTGCCCAGGAACAGCAGCACCACGCGCCACCGGTCCACCCGCGTGCCGACGATCAGCGCGCCGATGACCAGCGCGCCGAACGCGGCGAACCACACCGGGTAGATCAGGCGCGGCTGGAGCGTCTCGGCCCAACCCATGACGCCGATCATCTGGTTGACGACGTTGGGCCACATGTCCTGGAGGGCGAACTTGACGACCTCCTTGACCGGGTAGTTCCGGTCGGGGCCGAGGATGCTGGCCGTCTTGGCGAAGTAGGTCCAGGCCAGCGACGCGATCCCGGCCAGCGCGACCGCGACCAGCCCGATCCGCACCGACCGCGCCCGGACCAGCGTCTTCACCCGCTGCCACTTCGCCGGCAGCAGCATCGCCGCGCCGATGACGAACAGCCACAGGACGCCGCTGAACCGCGGCATGACGATCACCGTCGCGGACACCGCCGCCAGCGCCACGGCGGCCCGGTTGACCTCCTCGGCGTCCTTCCGCTCGTGCAGCAGCGCGATCAGCGAGACCGCCAGGCACAGGCCGGCGGTGATCTCCAGGCCGTTGGGGTTGATCGACCCGCCCAGGTGCGCGGTCATCGGGGTGACCGCGACGACGATGCCCGCGAGCAGCGCCCGGTGCCGGCTCCAGCGGACCGCGGCGACCACCGCGCACGCCAGCATGGCCGCCATCAAAGCGCCATTCATCAAACGCGCGCCGACGATGCCGCGCCATTCCGGCCAAATCTTGAGTGGCCAGCCAATGGCGAAGTAGTAAACGGGGTTGAACCGGGCCTGGGTGACGTAACGGTCCACCAGCGTTTGATCGCCGCCGGGTTCTTCGGCGCAGCTGGCCGGGACGTTCACCTTCATCGGGAAGCACACCCGGTGGACCAGGACGCCGTTCTCCACGGCGTTGTTAGTGTCCAGGCTGCTCGGCACGGTCTGCGAACGCGTCTCGTCGGCGATGACGCTGCCGTTGTAGACGCCGGCCGCACGCAATGCGTGCATTTCCTCGTCCGGCGGCCCGTCGTAGGGCGCGGCAAAGGCCCAGGCCGCGTGCAGGAGGGTGAATCCGATGAACGCGATCAACCAGAGCCGCACACCCGAAGGCCGGTTCGTCATGGGCGCGTAGTCTATGCGACGCTACGGCGGTCTCCCGGTCCAGCCCCGGGGGGCGGGGGACGCCCGGTAGCACCCGGTCGCAGCGCAAGATCGAGCAAATCGTAGATCCCACCATAGGGGAGCACGCGCGGTATGACTCTGTCGAACCAGTCCGTGGAGACGCCATCCGGGACGCCCACGGAAGTCGTCGAGCTGTCGATCGTCCTGCCGTGCCTGAACGAGGCCGAGACGCTCGAAGTTTGCGTCCGCAAGGCCAAGCGCTCGTTGGAGGAGCTGGGTGTGGTCGGCGAGGTCATCGTCGCCGACAACGGCTCCACCGACGGCTCCCAGGACATCGCCCGCGCCAACGGGGCGCGCGTGGTGGACGTGCCGCGCCGCGGCTACGGCGCCGCGCTGATGGCGGGCATCGAGGCGGCCGAGGGCACCTACGTGCTGATGGCCGACGCCGACGACAGCTACGCGCTGGACGACATCGGCGGGTTCCTCGAAGGCCTGCGCGCCGGCAACGACCTGGTCATGGGCAACCGGTTCAAGGGCGGCATCGCGCCGGGCGCCATGCCGTTCCTGCACAAGTACCTGGGCAACCCGGTCCTGTCGCTGCTGGGCCGGCTGTTCTTCCGCATCCCGGTGGGCGACTTCCACTGCGGCATCCGCGCGTTCCGCCGCGACCGCATGCTCGAACTGGGCCTGCGCACCTCCGGCATGGAGTTCGCCAGCGAGATGGTGGTCCGGGCCTCGCTCAACCACCGCAGGATCGCCGAGGTGCCCACCACCCTGCGCCCGGACGGCCGCAGCCGCGCCCCGCACCTGCGCACCTGGCGCGACGGGTGGCGCCACCTGCGGTTCCTGCTCGCGTTCAGCCCGCGCTGGCTGCTGTACTACCCGTCGCTGCTGCTGCTGGGCGTCGGCGGCCTGGGCCTGCTGTGGCTGTCGTTCGGCCCGCAGGAGGTCGGCGGCGTCGGGTTCGGCCTGCAGAGCATGCTCGGCTTCGCGACGATGCTGTTCGTCGGCCTCCAGGGCGTGGGCCTCGCGGTCATCGCCCGCTCCTACGCCGCCCACCTGGGCCTGCTGCCGCCGCCGTCCGGGCGGCTCATCGGCCGGGTCGCGCGGGCGTCGCTGGAGCGCGGCCTGTGGATCGGCGGCCTGCTCATCCTGGTCGGCATCGGGTGCTTCATCGCCGCCGTGGCGACCTGGGGCGCGGCCGGGTTCGGCGCGCTGGACGTGGTCGAGACGGTGCGCGTGCCGATCCTGGGCATGGTGGCCATCGTGACCGGCTTCCAGATGATCAGCGTCAGCTTCACCCTCAGCCTCACCAAGATCGGCGAGGACTGACCCACCAAGCGGGAGGGCGGGTCACGAGCCGGTGCGCTCGGGCACGCCCTTCCGGCTGTTCAGGACCATGCGGACGACACCGCCGCGGGACCCGGCCTCGATGACGAGCAGCGCGGCGGCCACCGCGATCCCGGACGCCAGCACGATGTGCCACGGCGAGTCGTGCAGCACCGCGAGCAGGCCCCAGTGGGCCACCGCGACCACGACCAGGCCCGCGATCCACCGGCCGCTGCGCCGCGCGATGGCGAACGTCAGGTGCACCCACAGCACGGCCGCACCGGTCATGACCAGGGCGATCGCCGGCATCAGCGCCTTGGACCCCTCGTAGCCGGGCCCGAACGTCAGCGTGATCAACGACGTCGGCATGACCCACAGCGCCGCCGCCACCGCCGCGCCCGCCGCGAAGGTCAGGGCCAGGGTGTTGAGCACCGACCGGTCCACCGCCTCGCCGCGCTCCAGCGCCGCCGTCACCCGCGGCAGCAGCACCAGCGCCAGGGCCTGCGGCGCGAACAGGGCGATCTTGCCCAGCAGCACCGCGCCCGCGTACTGCACGCGGTGCGCCTCGTCCAGCGCGGCCTGCCCGACCAGCACGTCCACGTTGGTCAGCGACGAGAACGCGAGCAGCCCCACCATCGTGACCAGCGTGCTCGGCACGGCCGGCGCGGTCGTCGGCGCGACCTTCACGGCCCGCACGATCGGCGGCATCATCACGGCCAGCCCGATGACGGTGGCCAGGATCATCGCCCACATGCTGCCCGCCATCCCGGCGGCCAGGACGCACAGCGGCAGCAGCAGCGTCCGCAGCGCGCCCAGCGGCCCGGCGTAGGCGAAGGCCAGGTAGCCGAACCGCTCCATGCCCTGGACCATGCCGGTCACGACGATCAGCATCGACGTCGAGCCGACCCACACGGCGGCCAGGACCAGCGGGTGCGCCGAGGCGAAGTGCAGGCGGTCGGCCAGCAGCGGGCTCAGGCCCGCGATCACCGCGGCGATGCCCAGGCACACCAGCACCATGCGCCGGCCGGTCTGCCGCAGGTACGCCGACAGCTCCCCGCCGGTGGCCGACGTGCCCAGCGCCGCCACGTTGCGGGCGATGGCCATCTGGATGCCGTTGATCGGCATCCACGTGATGGTGCCCAGCGAGATCAGCGCGGAGATCGCCGCGAACTCGACCGGCGAGACCATCCGCGCGGCCACGACGTAGTAGAGGTAGTTGCCCGCGTGCCCGACGAAGCTCGCGAGCAGGACGAGCAGCCCGGCCCGCCTGGCGTCGGCGCTCATCGGCTGCCCAGATGTGCCACGCCGGCCATCGTAGGGCGGTGACCCCGCGTCACCGCGCCATGCCCACCAGGCGGTCCAGGATCTGCCGGGCCGTGATCTGCACGGTGTTGGTCCTGCTGACCCGCTCGTACCACTGGTGCGTGGACTTGCGCAGCGGCGCGCCGGCCGTCACGACGTCCACGATCGCCCCGCCGAGGTCCGCCGGGGACGTGGACGCGGCGATGCGGCCGTTCACGCCGTCCTCGACCAGCTCGACGGAGGCGTTGTCGTCGCCGTCGACCAGCACGACCGGCGTCCCCGCGGCGGCCGACTCCACCACGACCAGGCCGTAGCCCTCCCGCGCGGACGGGTTGACCAGCACGGACGCGGTGCGGATGCCGTTGTCCAGCTCCTCCTGGGAGACGAACCCCGGGGTGCGGACGACGTCGCCGAGCCCGAGCCGGTCGATCTCGGCGAGCACGGCCTCCCGCGACGGGCCGTCGCCGAAGATCGTGGCGGTCAGGTCGGGGACGGTCGTGCGGGCGTGCGCGATGGCGGCGGGCAGCGACTCGACCCGCTTGTCCGGGATGTGCCGGCCGACGTAGACCACGTGCGGCGGCGTCGGGGCCTCCAACGACGGCTCGACCTCGCCCGCCGGGTCGATCAGCCCGGGGCTGACCAGGGCCTGCGTCTTCAACCCGCCCGCGTGCAGGCGGCGCGCGGTGAGCTGCGAGTGGCACGTCGAGAACGGGCTCAGGCGCGCGGCGATCCACTGGAGGGTGCTCGCGACCCGGCCGACCACCGGCCCGGAGTACTGGCGCCACTGGTCGGGCCGCCACACCTCCAGCCAGTCCACGCCGACCGGCGTGCGGGAGCCGACCAGCGCGGCCCGCACGGCCAGGAGGTTGGTCGAGGGCAGCGCGGACACGAACACCGCGTCGTACGCCTTGCGGTTGCGCAGCAAGTGCGTGAACAGGCCCTTCGCGTACTTGATGGCCGGGCCGAGGGTGCGCGCGCCGTTGGCGTCGTAGATCTCCCGGTCGGTGCTGACCACCTTCACCGTGATGCCGTCCAGGGTCGGCGGCTCGCCGTCCCACTGCCGCCGGGTCAGGTAGGTGATCTCGTGGCCCGCCGCCGCCCACTCCTCGGCGAACGTGCGGTAGAGCCGCTCCCCGCCGCCTTTCGACCACGGGAACAGACAGTCATAGGCAACGGCGATGCGCACTTTGTGGTCCTCCACCGATCGACCGCGCGGGAATGCCGGCGATGCTATCGGGCGGGCGCGCACGGCTTCGCACCCGTGCACGGGGCCGGCTCGCATGGGTGTAAGCGGGCTGTCATGGGTGGACGGCTACCCTTTCACCTCGTGATTGACCTCAAGGCCCTGCGCGAGAACCCGGAAGCCGTCCGCGCGTCGCAGCGAGCGCGTGGCGAGGACGAGGCCGTGGTCGACGCGCTGCTGTCCGCCGACGAGCGGCGGCGGGCGGCCATCGCCCGCGCCGACGCGTTGCGCGGCGAGCAGAAGGCGTTCGGCAAGCAGGTCGGCAAGGCGCGCGGCGAGGAGCGCGAGGCGCTGCTGGCCAAGGGCAAGGAGTTGGCCGCCGAGGTCAAGGCCGCCGAGGCCGAGCAGTCCCAGGCCGAGGCGGAGCTGGCGGAGCTGCACCGGTCCGTCCCCAACCTGGTCCACCCGGACGCCCCGCACGGCGGCGAGGACGACTACGTCGTGCTCAAGCACGTCGGCGAGCCGCGCGCGTTCGACTTCGAGCCGCTGGACCACCTGGACCTGGGCACCCGGCTGGGCGGCATCGACATGGAGCGCGGCGCGAAGGTGTCGGGCTCCCGGTTCTACTTCCTCACCGGCGCGCTGGCACAGCTGGAGCTGGCGCTGCTGAACATGGCCGTCGCCCAGGCCACCCGCGCGGGCTTCACGCTGGCCATCACGCCCACCCTGGTCCGCCCGGAGATCATGGCCGGCACCGGCTTCCTGGGCGCGCACGCCAGCGAGGTCTACCGGCTGCGCGACGACGACCTGTACCTGGTCGGCACGTCCGAGGTGCCGCTCGCGGGCTACCACGCCGACGAGATCCTCGACGGCGAGAAGCGGTACGCGGGCTGGTCGTCGTGCTACCGCCGCGAGGCCGGGTCGTACGGCAAGGACACCCGCGGCATCATCCGCGTGCACCAGTTCAACAAGGTCGAGATGTTCTCCTACGTCCGCCCCGAGGACGCCGAGGCCGAGCACGCCAGGCTGCTCGCCTGGGAGGAGGAGATGCTGGCCAAGATCGAGGTCCCCTACCGGGTCATCGACACGGCCGCCGGCGACCTGGGCACCTCCGCCGCCCGCAAGTTCGACTGCGAGGCGTGGATCCCCACCCAGCGGGCCTACCGCGAACTCACCTCGACCTCCAACTGCACCACCTTCCAGGCCCGCCGCCTCAACGTCCGCTACCGCGACGAGAACGGCAAGCCCCAGGTAGCGGCCACCCTGAACGGCACCCTGGCGACCACCCGCTGGATCGTGGCGATCCTGGAGAACCACCAGAACGCCGACGGCTCGGTGACGGTCCCGCAGGCCCTGCGCCCGTTCGTCGGCCTCGACGTGCTGACGCCCCGCTGAGGACCCCTCCGGTACAGTGGTGCACCGGCCCCCGCCCGGCGTAACCGCTGGTGACGTGGGTGACATCCGACATCCACGGGGCAGGGAAACCAGGTGGCGAACCGCATTCACCCGACCGCGATCATCGGCGCGGAGGTCCAGCTCGGCGACGACAACGTCATCGGGCCCTACACGGTGATCGCCGGCCCGGCCCGGATCGGTGACGGCAACTTCATCGGCCCGCACGTGAGCATCGGCGGCCCGGCCGAGTACCTGGGCGCGGACCACCTGGCGGGCTGGGACGGCGAGGTCTCCGGCCCCGGCGTGGTGATCGGCGACCGCAACCGCATCCGCGAGTTCGTCACGGTCAACCAGGGCGTCACCGAGGCCACCGCCATCGGCGACGACTGCTACCTGATGGGCCGCGCCCACATCGCGCACGACGTGCGGCTGGACGACGGCGTGATCGTCACCAGCGCGGTGCAGATCGCGGGCCACTGCCACGTGTGGTCGGGCGCGAACCTGGGGCTGGGCACGGTCGTGCACCAGCGGACCGCCATCGGCCCCGGCGCGATGGTCGGCATGGGCTCGGCCGTGCGCAAGGAGGTCGGCGCGTTCACCATCACCGTCGGCAACCCGGCCCGCACCACCGGCGTCAACACCATCGGCCTCCAGCGGCGCGGCTGCGACGAGGAGTCGATCGCCGCCCTCACCGGTTTCCTCACGGGGAAGACCACCGACCTCCCGGCCGACCTGCCCGCCGAGCTGTCCGCCCTGCTCAAGGCGTGGTCGGACCGCGAGCCCGGGCACTGACCAGACGAGTGATTGAGAGCAGCATGTCGATCGAGAACCGCCTGCGGACCGTGTTCGTCGAAGCCCTCCAGCTCGACGACGACGTGGACGTGGAGAACCTGAAGTACCGCGACATCGACGCGTGGGACTCGGTGGGCCACATGGCGCTGGTCGCGGCGATCGAGGACGAGTTCGACGTCCAGTTCGAGACCGAGCAGGTCATCGACATGAGCAGCTTCAAGGTCGCGGTCGACATGCTGCGGGGCTTCGGCGTCGGTGAGTAGCCTCGACGGGAAGGTCGCGGTCGTCACCGGCGGCACGCGCGGCATCGGCCACGCCACCGCCGCCGCGCTGGCCGGGGCGGGCGCGACCGTGGTGATCACCGGCCGCGACGGCGAGACCGCCGCGAAGCGCGCCGCCGAGCTGGGCGCGAACGTGTCCGGCGTGGCGCTGGACGTCACCGACTCCGCGGCGGTGAAGGACGTCTTCAAGGCGGTCGCCAAGGAGCACGGCCGGATCGACGTGCTGGTCGCGAGCGCCGGCGTGCTCGAAGGCGGCCTCATCGGCATGCTGACCGACGACCACATCGGCCGCACCCTCACCACCAACGTCGCCGGGTCGCTGGCGTGCGTGCAGGCGGCGGCGCGGGTGATGATGCGCAAGCGGTCCGGCGCGATCGTCCTGCTCGGGTCGGTTGTCGGCGAGCGCGGCAACGCGGGCCAGACGGTGTACGCGGCGTCCAAGGCGGCGCTGTCCGCCGTGGCGAAGTCGGCGGCCAAGGAGCTCGGCCGGCACGGCATCCGGGTCAACGCGGTCGCGCCCGGCGTGATCCGCACCGATCTCATCGCCGAGCAGTCCGAGGACGTGCTGGCCAAGGTGCAGGCGGACACCGCGCTGGGCCGGCTGGGCACGCCCGAGGAGGTGGCCGCGGTGATCCGGTTCCTGGTGGGCGACGAGGCGTCGTTCGTCACCGGGCAGGTGCTGGGCATCGACGGGGGTCTGGTGCTGTGACGCTGGTGCACGCCGGGGCCCGGCTGCGTGACGCCGCGACCGGTGAGCTGGTCGGCGGCGCGGACCTGGCCGCGCGGGTGGCGGCGGAGGCCGCGGCCCTGCGCGACCTGCCCCCCGGCGTGCTGTTCCTGCGCGTCGGCGTGGACCTGCCCAGCGTGCTGCGGTACCTGGGCGCGCTGGAGGCCGGGCGCGCGGTGGCGCTGCTGGACCCGGGGCAGGACCACGCGGTGCTGGCGGAGCTGGTCGCGCGGTTCCGGCCGGCGGCCGTGCCGGGGTCGGTCGCCGAGCCGTTGGACGGCTACTCGGCGGACGGCGTGCGGCTGTCCCCGGACGGCGTCGCGCCGCACCCCGACCTCGCCGTGCTGCTGCCCACGAGCGGGTCCACGGGCAACCCCAAGTTCGTGAAGCTGTCCCGGGAGGCGCTGCGCGCCAACGCGGTCGCCATCGCCGACGTGCTGGGCATCGGGCCCGACGAGGTCGCGCCCACGAGCCTGCCGCTGCACTACAGCTACGGCATGTCCGTGCTGAACAGCCACCTGGTGCGCGGGGCGACCGTGCTGCTGGAGGGCTCCGGCGTGGTGGCGCGGCCGTTCTGGGACGCCGTCGAGCGCTACGGGGCCACGTCCCTGGCCGGCGTGCCCTACCACTACGAGATGCTGCGGCGGCTGCGGTTCGACCCGGCGAAGTACCCGTCGCTGCGCACGCTGACCCAGGCCGGCGGCAAGTTGCGCACCGAGCTGGTCGCCGAGTTCGACGCGAAGATGCGCGCCGCGGGCGGGCGGATGTTCGTCATGTACGGGCAGACCGAGGCCGCGCCGCGGATGGCCACCGTGCCCGCCGAGCGGCTGGCGGACAAGCTCGGGTCGGCCGGTCCGGCGCTGCCCGGCGGGTCGTTCGCCATCCGGCTGGACTCCGGTGCGGAGACCACCGACCCGGACGTGGTCGGCGAGGTCGTCTACCGCGGGCCGAACGTGATGATGGGGTACGCCTCCGCCGAGGACGAGCTGGCGGCGGGCGACGAGCGGGGCGGCGTGCTGGCCACCGGCGACCTGGGGTACCTCGACGCCGACGGCTACCTGTTCATCACCGGGCGGCTCAAGCGCATCGGCAAGGTGTTCGGCAACCGGGTCAACCTCGACGACCTGGAGCAGCTGGTGAAGCACCTCGGGCCGGCCGCCGCCGTGCCCGCGGGCGACAAGGTCGTGCTGTTCCTGGACGGCGGCACCCGCGAGACGTGCAAGGCCGCCGCCAAGGCGCTGGCGGAGTCGCTGCACCTGCACGTGACCGGCTTCGACGTGCGGCCGGCGGACGGGTTCCCGCTGCTGCCCAGCGGCAAGATCGACTACCGGTCGTTGGAGGAACGGGTATGAGCGTGTTCGCGCTGTCCCAGGCCGAGAAGGAGGCCGCGCTGCTGGCGCAGCTCACCGAGCTGACCGCCCACCACCGCGCGCACTCCCCGGAGTACGACCGGATCCTGTCCGCGCTGGGCGCGCCCACGACGTTCGGGTCCGTGGCGGACCTGCCGTGGCTGCCGGTCCGGATGTTCAAGACCCACGACCTCAAGAGCATCCCGGACGACGAGGTGTTCAAGGTCCTGACGTCCTCGGGCACCACCGGCGCCGGCGCGTCGCGGATCTACCTGGACAAGGAAGCCGCCGCCGTGCAGCCCCGGCAGCTCGGCGCGACGCTGCGCGAAGTCCTCGGCGGCAAACGACTGCCGATGCTGATGGTGGACACGATCAGCATCATCAAGAACCGCCGGTCGTTCTCCGCGCGCGGCGCGGGCGTGCTCGGCATGGCGAACTTCGGCCGGTCGCACGTGTACGCGCTGGACGAGCACGACCAGCCCGACGTCGAGGCCGTGAAGGGGTTCCTGGAGAGGCACGGCGGCGAGCCGTTCCTGATCTTCGGGTTCACCTTCATGGTGTGGCAGTACCTCTACGAGGTCGCGCGCGAGCACAAGCTCGACCTGTCCAACGGCATCCTCGTCCACTCCGGCGGCTGGAAGAAGCTGATCGACATCGCGGTGGACAACGCCGAGTTCCGGCGGCGGTTCGCCGAGGACACCGGGCTGACCCGGATCCACAACTACTACGGGATGATCGAGCAGATCGGCACCGTGTTCCTGGAGGGTCCGTCCGGGAACTCGTTGTACTGCCCCGATTTCGCCGACGTGATCATCCGCGACCCGGACACCTGGGAGGAGCGGCCGGTGGGCGAGCCCGGTGTGATCGAGGTGGTGTCCACGCTGCCGCGCTCCTACCCCGGGCACGTGCTGCTGACCGAGGACCTCGGCGTGGTGCACGGGATCGACGACGGCGACTGGCCCGGCAAGCGGTTCTCGGTGCTGGGGCGGCTGCCGCGGGCCGAGGCGCGCGGGTGCTCCGACACGTTCGCGGGGGCGGCGGCATGAGGCGGCGCTTCCCGGCCGGCCCGGACACGACCGTAGCCGCCTTGCTGGAGGACCTGTCGGCCCCCGTCGAGGGCGGCCCGCTGCGCGTGGGCGACGAGCGGATCGTCGACTTCCTGGTGTCGTTCGCGCGCAAGCTGCTGGCCCCGGCCACGGCCCGCCGCTTCCCGGAGCTGGCGTCCCTGGGCTTCTTCCTGCGGCGCGGCGAGATCGCCAAGGTGCTCGGGTCGCTGTCCCGGTCCGACGCGCTGCGCTTCCCGCGCGGCCTGGTCTTCCACGTGCCGCCGGCGAACGTGGACACGATCTTCGTCTACTCGTGGGCGTTGTCGGCGCTGGCGGGCAACCGCAACGTCGTCCGCATCTCGCCCCGCTCGGCCGGTGCCGCCGAGACGGTCGTGGCCGCGCTGAACGAGGCCCTGGCCGACGCCCACCCGGCGGTGGCGCGGACCCAGGTGATGGTCACCTACGACCGCGACGACGCGGTGACCGCCGCCCTGTCCGCGGCCTGCGACCTGCGCGTGATCTGGGGCGGCGACCGCGCCGTGACGGAGGTCCGCCGCCACCCCCTCGCGTCGCACGCGCGGGACCTGACCTTCCCGGACCGGGCGTCCTTCGCGGTGGCGTCGGTGGCGGGCTGGCAGGCGGCGGGCCCCGAGCGGCGGCGGGACGCGGCGGTCGGCTTCTACAACGACTCGTACTGGTTCGACCAGGCGGCGTGCGCGTCGCCGAGGGCCTTGTTCTGGGTCGGTGACGAGGCGGCCGCGGCCACCGCGTCGGCCGAGTTCCTGGCGCTGCTGAGCGAGGTCGTGACCGCCAAGGGGTTCGTGGTCGAACCGGCGATGGCGGTCCAGAAGCGGGTGTCGGCCTACGGCGTCGCGGCCGACGGGCACGCGCGGGCCATCCACTTCGAGGGCAACGCGGTGGCCACGGTCGAGCTGACCGCGCCGTCGGACGTCCCGCGCGAGTGGCTGGGCGCCGGCACCTTCCCGCTGGCCACCCTGCCCACCCTGGACGCCCTGGTCCCGATGGTGGAGCGCAAGGACCAGACCCTGTCGGTCTTCGGCTTCACCGAGCCCGAGCTGCGCGCCCTGGCCGAGCGGCTGGCGGGCCGGGGCATCGACCGGATCGTCCCGTTCGGCTCGGCGCTGACCTTCTCCGAGCTGTGGGACGGTTACGACCTGCTCGGCGAGTTCACCCGCCTGGTCACCGTCAAGCCGTGAGCAGCCCGCCCCGCCCCGGCGGCGCGGGCTGCCCGCGACGGGTCAGCAGTAGCCGAGCTGCGACAGGGTGTCCACGACGATGCGGCTCGGGTGGAACCGGTCCATCCGCGACGGCAGGCGGTAGGACTCGTAGTCGTCCAGGAACGCCTGGAGCTTGCCGCCGTCCATGCCGGTCAGCAGCAGCGTGGTGCCCGCGCCGTGGTTGTCCTCGGTGCGCTCGCGGTGGATCGCGCACGGCACGCCGAGGTAGTTGCACTCCGCCTGCAGGCCGCCCGAGTCGGTCACCACGAACTTCGCCCGCGCCATGATCGGCAGGAACGCCAGGTAGCGCAGCTTCGGCTTGATGATCAGCCGCTCGCCGTCGAACAGGTGGCCCAGGCCGTACTGCTTGATCCGGTCCTGCTCCGGCGGGCCCGCCAGGTACAGGATCGGCATCCGCTCGCTGGCCTTCTTCAGCAGCTCCAGCGCCTCGCGGTACTTGTCCGCCCGCGACACCAGCTCGAAGCGGTGCAGGGTGGCCAAGCCGAACTCCGGCGGCAGGTCGAACGTCGGCTCGGCGTCGATGGCCAGGCGCATCGCGTCGATGGCGGTGTTCGCACCCGTGTTGACGACCGCGCCACGCGCGTTGCGGAGGTTGTCGACCTCCTTGGCCGTGGGCGCGAAGTGCAGGTCCACGATCTTGGCGGCCAGCTTGCGGTTGAGCTCCTCCGGCAGCGGCGACAGCAGGCTGCCGGACCGCGCGCCCGCCTCCACGTGCGCCACGCGGGCCTTGAGGATGCGTTTGCCGATCAGCGCGCCGTACGGGGTGGTGAAGGTGTCGCCGTGCACGATGACCAGCGGTGGGCGGCCGTCGTCGGTCAGGATCGAGCGGAGTTCGGTGCGGCGGCGCCACGCTTCGCGCAGGACCGTGGCCGCCCAGCCGGGGACCTGGGCCGGGCGCTCGATGTGCACCGCCTGCTCCTTCGGCACCAGCCACACGGCGGGCTCCGGCAGCCGCAGGTCGTCCAGCGTCTCGGCGACGTGGTCGACGTGCTGCGCGGTGAACCAGATCTGCGGCTTCGTGCCCCGCTCCGCGATCGCGTGGAAGACCGGAGCGATCTTGATCAGTTCCGCGGTGGTGCCGAGGATGAAGGAGATCACGGCGGGACAGAGTACCGGTGGCCCCCGAACGAGGGACTAGCGCGTCAGGTCCGCCACGTGCTTCGCGATCTCCAGCGACCCGGTCGCGGCCGGGGACGGGGCGTTGAGGACGTGCACCTGGTCCGGCGCGGTCTCGACCAGGAAGTCGTCCACGAGGGAGCCGTCCGGCAGCATCGCCTGCGCCCGCACGCCGGCCGCCGCGGGCACCAGGTCGTCCTCCCGCACCGCGGGCACCAGGCGGGCCAGGCTCGCCGCGAACCGCTTGCGCGAGAACGACCGCAGCACCTCCTCCAACCCGGTTCGGGCGTACTTGCGGGCCAGCCTCCACGTGCCCGGGAACTTCGCCACCTCGGCCACGTCCCGGCCGGAGAAGTCGCGCCACCGGTAGCCCTCGCGGCGCAGCGCGAGCACCGCGTTCGGCCCGCAGTGCACGCTGCCGTCGAGCATCCGGGTCAGGTGGACGCCCAGGAACGGCAGCGTCGGGTCCGGCACCGGGTAGATCAGGCCACGCACCAGCGACGTCCGGCGCAGCTCGAAGTACTCGCCGCGGAACGGCACGATCCGCGCGGCCGGCGCGAGGCCCGCCATGCGGGCGATCCGGTCGCTGTGCAGGCCGGCGCAGTTGACCAGCACGTCCGCCCGCACCACCCCGGACGGCGTGGCCACCTCGACCCCGCCGCGCGCCCCGGGCCGGATCGCCAGCGCCGGGGACGAGAGCCGCAGGTCCTGGCCCTCCAACCGGCGCACCAGGGCCGCGCACACGGCCGGGAAGTCGATGATCCCGGTGCTCTCCACCCGCAGCGCCTCGACGCACGCCACCTCGGGCTCGTGGTCGCGCGCCTCGGCGGCGGAGATCAGCTTCGCGGGCACCCCGTTGGCCTCCGCGCGCTCGGCCAGGGCGTGCAGGCGGGGCAGTTCGTCGCGGGACGTGGCGACGACGAGCTTGCCGCACACCTCCACCGGCACGTCGTTGCGGCGCGCGAACTCGATCATCGACCGGTTGCCCGCCACGGACATCCGCGCCTTCAGCGACCCCGGCTTGTAGTACAGGCCGGCGTGCACGACGTTGCTGTTGTGCCCGGTCTGGTGGGCCGCCCAGCGGTCCTCCTTCTCCAGGACCGTGACCCGGTCACCCCGGGAGACCAGCTCGTTCGCCACTGCCAGACCGACGATCCCGCCGCCGATGACCACGATGTGCCGCACGGGCGGTGCATCGGCCCGGTGGGACACGGCGTTACCCCAGCGCCGGCAGCACGTCGGCGGCGAGCTCCTCCAGGACGCTCTCCCGCCCGGCGAACACGCCGTCGTGCCGCGGCCAGTGCACGACCACGTCGGTGAACCCCAGCGCCTCGGCCCGCCCGACGGCGTCCTGGAACGTCGCCACGCTGGTCAGCGAGTACACGGGGGCGGAGTCGAGGCTGAGGTACCGGTCGACGCGCCGGCCGTGCTCGTGCTGCACCTCGGTGAACCGCCGCGCCAGCTCGGCCACCCCGCGCCACCACGCGTCGAGGTCGTCCGCGGGCGTGCCCGACGTCACCCAGCCCTGCCCGAACCGGGCCGCGACGGCCATCGCCTTCGGCCCGTTGGCGGCGACCAGGAACGGCGGCCGGGGACGTTGCACCGCGCCGGGGTGGCTGCGCGCGTCCACCGCGGAGAAGTGCGCGCCCTCGTAGGTCGTCCGGTCGCGGCTGAGCAGCTTGTCCAGCAGCTCGACGAACTCGCCGAACCGCTCCGCCCGCTTCGCCGGGGCGGGCTGCCCGAGCGCGAGGTGGTCGTACCCGTCACCGCCGCCCGCGCCGATGCCGACGGTGAGCCGGCCGTCGGAGATGTCGTCCAGCGCCAGCAGCTCGCGCGCGAACGGCACCGGGTGCCGGAACGTGGGGCTCGCCACGAACGTGCCCAGGCGGATGCGCTCGGTGACCATCGCGGCGGCCGTCAACGTCGGCACCGCGCCGAACCACGGCCCGTCCACCAGCGTGCGCCACGCCAGGTGGTCGTAGGTCCAGGCGTGGTGGAAGCCGTACTCCTCGGCGGCCCTCCACTTGGGTTCGGCGAACCACCAGCGGTGCTCGGGGAGGATGACGATGCCGGTGCGCACCGTCGTACGGTAGCCAGGTGTTCGCCCACGGGTCATGGCGGGACCAGGCATCATCGGTGATGTGGAAAGACCTGGACTCGTGGCCTCGGACGTCGATGGAACCCTGCTCAGCCCCCTGCACGGGGTGACCGGGCGCACGGCGGCGGCGGTGCGCCGCGTGCTCGCGGCGGGGGTGCCGTTCGTGCTCGCCACGGGTCGCCCGCCGCGCTGGGTGCCCGAGATCGCGCAGCAGGCGGACCTGGACGGTTACGCGGTGTGCGCGAACGGCGCCGTGCTCTACCACCTCGGTCAGGACCGGGTGCTGTGGCAGCGGACGCTGGACCCGGTGCTGGTCGGCGACGTGATGGGCGAGCTGGACCGGGTGCTGCCCGGCGTGGCGTTCGCCGTCGAGCGCACCGGCCGGACGGCGTTCGACGACACCGTGCCGCAGTTCATCGCCGAGGACAGCTACACCCACCCGTGGCCGGAGGGCCCGGAACCCAACGGCGACCGGACGGGCATGCTGACCACGCCGGTGGTCAAGCTCCTGTGCCGGCACCGCGACATGACCAGCGCGGAGATGGCCGAGGCCGCCGCGCAGGTGCTCGACGGGCAGGTCGACGTGACGTTCTCCACGACGATGGGCCTGATCGAGCTGTCCGCGCCGGGCGTGACGAAGGTGACCGGCCTGGCCGACGTGGCCGAGCGGCTCGGGGTGGCGGCGGCGGACGTGGTCGCGTTCGGCGACATGCCCAACGACGTGGAGATGTTGACCTGGGCGGGCCACGGGGTCGCGATGGCGAACGCCCACCCGGACGCGCTGGCCGCCGCGGACGAGATCACCGCGCCCAACTCGGAGGACGGCGTGGCTCTGGTCCTGGAGCGCTGGTTCTAAAGATTCACGCCACGGTGACAACGCCGTCACAGCGGGGTCGGCAACCCTCGCCGAGTGGCGGGCGTCCTTAGAGGTAGCGTGATGCCCCGCGTTGCCGGCCGTAGGCACCGTAGCCAGGCGTTCGAAGGCGGAGAGACTGCTGCATGATCCCCATCACTGTCGTTGACGTGGCCGCGGCCGAAGACCTCGTGCTGCAGGTGCTGCGATCCGGGGCGATCGCCCAGGGGCCGATGGTCAAGCGGTTCGAGGACGCCTTCAGCGGCGTCGCCGGCGTGCCGCACGCGGTGGCCGTGAACAACGGCACGACCGCGCTCGTCGCCTCCCTCCAGGTGCTGGACCTCCAGCCCGGCGACGAGGTCGTGACCTCGCCGTTCACCTTCGTCGCCACCCTCAACGCGATCCTGGAGGCCGGCGCCACCGCCCGGTTCGCCGACATCTCCGACGAGGACTTCAACCTCGACCCGGCCGCGGTGGAGGCGGCGGTCACGCCGCGCACCAAGGTCCTCATGCCCGTCCACCTCTACGGGCAGATGGCCGACATGGGCCGCCTCGTGCCGATCGCGGAGGCCCGCGGCCTCGCGCTGGTCGAGGACGCCGCGCAGGCCGTCGGCGCGACCTTCGAGGGCCGCCCGGCGGGCAGCTACGGCCTGGGCTGCTTCTCCCTCTACGCCACCAAGAACATCACCACGGCCGAGGGCGGCGTGATCACCACCGCCGACGACACCCTCGCCGACCGCCTCCGCGTCCTGCGCAACCAGGGCATGCGGCAGCGCTACCAGTACGAGGTCGCGGGCCACAACTACCGCATGACCGACGTGCACGCCGCGATCGGCATCCCGCAGCTGGAGCAGCTCGCCACCATCACCGAGGCCCGCCGGCGCAACGCCGAGGCGCTCACCAAGGGCCTCGACGGCATCAAGGGCCTGCGCACCCCGCGCGTCCTGCCCGGCCGCACCCACGTGTGGCACCAGTACACCGTGCTGGTCACCGACGACGCCCCGATCAGCCGCGACGAGTTCGCCGCCAAGCTGACCGAGAAGGGCATCGGCAACGGCACGTACTACCCGAAGACCGTCTTCGACTACGACTGCTACCGGGACAACCCGAACGTCGTCGCGAGCGACGTGCCGGTCGCCGAGCGGGTCGCGCGCCAGGCGCTGTCGCTGCCGGTGCACCCGAAGCTGACCGACGCCGAGCTGGACACGATCATCGGCGCGGTGCGCGAGGTGCTGGGCGCATGACACCGAAGGTCGCCCTCGTCGGCGTGGGCTCGATGGGTTCCCTGCACGCCCGCGTCACCAGCCAGAACGAGCGCTGCGAGCTGGCCCGCGTGGTGGACCCGCGCGAGGACGTCGGCAAGCGGGTCGCCGACACCTACGGCGCCCGGTGGACGCCGGAGATCGGCGACCTGTCCGACGTGGACGCCGTGATCGTCGCGTCCGCCACGGAGACGCACTACGAGCTGGCCCTGGAGGTCCTGAACCAGGGCAAGCCGCTGCTGGTGGAGAAGCCGGTGTGCGCGGACCTCGCCGAGACCGAGGAGGTGCTGGCGCTCTCCGAGAAGCTGGGCCTGCCGGTCATGTGCGGCCTGCTGGAGCGCTACAACCCGGCGGTCATGACGGCGCTGGAGCTGATCACCGAGCCGGTGTACGTCTCCGCGGTCCGGCACTCGCCGTACGCGCCGCGCATCCGCACCGGTGTCGCCTGGGACCTCCTCGTGCACGACGTCGACCTCGCGATCCGCTGCATGGGCGGCGCGGAGCCGCACGGCTTCTCCGCGGGCGTCGGCCAGTTCCACCCCGACTCCGTGCCCGGCGCGGAGGACGTGGTGAACACCCTGCTCACCTTCCCGACCGGCGCGATCGCGTCGGTGTCGGCCAGCCGCATCGGGCAGCGCAAGATCCGCTCGCTGTCCATCACCGAGCTGGACCGGCTGATCGAGGTGGACCTGCTCACCCGCAACATCACGATCTACCACCACGTCTCGCAGGACGCGGCCACGCCCGACGGCCGCGGCTACCGCCAGCAGGCGATCATCGAGATCCCCGAACTGGTCACCGCCCGCGAACCGCTGGCGACCCAGCTCGACCGGTTCCTCGACCTGGTCGACGGCCGCCTCGACGCCGACGCCGAGCGCGCGTCCATCCTGCCCTCCCACCGCGCGGTGGCCGCCGTGCGCGCGCAGTCGACCGCCGGCTGACGGTCCCGGACCCGGGGAAAGACCCACATGAGCGCATTGGTTGTCCTGGCCTACTGGGTGCCGGGACTGGTGATCGGTCTCGCGCTGCGGCTGAGAGGGTGGACGCTGGCCGCCGCGGCGCCGGTGCTGACCTTCGGCGGCGTCGGCCTCGGCACCTACGCCCTGGGCCGCACCGGCGTCCCGTGGAACCTGCTCACGGTCGCCCTGTGGTTCCTGGTGCTGGCCGTCGTGGTCGGCGTGCCGACCTGGCTGGTGGCGCGCCGCCGGGCGAAGGCGCTCGACGCGGCGGTCGAGACCGAGCCGGGTGACGCGCCGGTGGTCGCTCCCGCCAAGCGACCGTTGCGGGACAACATCGTCGTGCTCGTGGGCGTGGTGGCCGGCATGGCGGTCGGCGCGCTGACGTTCCTCAAGGGCATCAAGAGCCTGAACACGGTCAACCAGGACTGGGACGCCCCGTTCCACGGCAACGCCATCCGGTGGATCGCCGAGCACGAGGCGTCGCTGCCCTCGGCGCTGGGCCAGATCGCGAACCTGCCCGGCAAGGCGGACTACTTCTACCCCAACACCTACCACGCGCTGCTCGCCCCGCTGCTGGACAAGGTGGTGGCGATGCCGGAGCTGCTGAACCTGGCGGCCCTGTCGATGGTGCTGGCGTGGCCGCTGGGCGTGGCCGCGATGGCGCTGGCGTGGCGGGTCCCGCCGCTGGCCGCCGCGACCGCCGCCGCCGTGTCGACGTGGTTCAGCGCGTTCCCGTACGACTCGCTGTGGCGCGGCCCGCTGTGGCCGTACGTGGCGGGTGTGGCGCTGGTGCCGGCGACGCTCGCGTTGGCGCGCAAGATCTTCACCGAGCGCGGCCTGGGCGGGCCGATCGCCGTGGCGCTGGCCATGGCGGGCCTGGTCGGCCTGCACACCAGCCTCGCGTTCGTGATGGCCGTGTACGCGCTGCTGCTGCTCGTGGCGCTGGTGGTCCGGCTGGAGCCGGTGGACTGGCAGGTCGCCCGGGTCCCGCTGCTGGTGACCGCCGTGCTCGCGGTCTTGGCGGCGCTGCCGCTGGCGTTGCCCGCGTTCGCCAACGCGGCGGGCGTGACCAGCGCCGGGTGGCCGGAGTTCGCGTCGCCGTCCGACGCGTTCGGGCAGGTGCTGCTGTGGTCGCCGACCCAGGGGTTCCCGCTGTGGTTCCTGGGCGGAGCGGCCCTGGTGGGCATCGTCCTGATGATGCTGCACAAGCGGCTGCTGTGGGTCGTGGGTGCGTGGGTCGTCCTCGGCGGCCTGTACGCGGCGTGCGCGTCCATCAACAGCAAGCTGGTGGACACCCTGACCGGCCCGTTCTACAACGACGCCTGGCGGTTCGCGGCGCTGCTGCCGCTGGCCGGCGCGCTGGCCGTGGGCGAGCTGGTGTGGACGGTCGCGACCCGGATCGGCGCGAAGTCCGAGGCCCGGCTGGGCGCGCGGGCCGGGTTCGTCGTGCCGGTGGCGGTGGGCCTGGTCGGCGTGCTCGCGCTGGCCGTGCTGACCAAGGGCGCTTACCTGGGCCGCAACACCCAGCGCCTGGGCTGGTCCAACCACGACTTCTCGACGGTCACCTCCGGCGAGCGCCAGGCGTACCAGTGGCTGAAGGAGCACGCCGACGGCAAGCCGGTGGCCAACGACATCGGCGACGGCTCGGTGTGGATGTACGCGCTGGCCGGGGTCAAGCCGGTCGAGTGGACGTTCTACGGCGCCGGCGAGGACAGCACCGCGGGCGCGATCTCGTACCACCTCCAGGAGATCGAGACCAACCCCAGGGTCCAGAAGGCGGTCAAGGACCTCGGCGTGCGGTACGTGGTCGTGGGTCGCGGGACCGTGCGGCCGGAGATGCCGCGCTCGCCGGGGCTGAAGGACCTCGACTCGTTCCCGTTGGCGCGGAAGGTGTACTCGAACCCGGACGCGGCGGTCTACGAGCTGGTGGAACCGGGGGACCAGCGGCCCTGACGCGGCCCGCGGGACGTTTTACGGGACGGTAACGTCACGGCAAGCACCGCCCGACGATCCGCCGACAACATCATCGCTGCCCTGCCCCCGAGATCCTTCGAGGACCCGATGATGGCCGAGACGACCCGCCTGCGAGTTCCATGACCGCCCGCGACGTCGGGGCGGTCCTGGTGGCGCTGCTCGTCGTGGGACTGCCCGGGACCGGGCTGCTGTCGGCCGCCGGGGTGCGCAGGCCGCTGTGGTTCGCCGCGCTGGCGGTGCCGGGGTCGGCGGCGGTCGCCACGGTGGTGGCGATCGGGAGCGCCTTGACCGGCCTGCCCCACGGCCCGCTGCCGCTCGCCGTGGTGACGGCCCTGCTGCTCGCCGTCGGCGCCGTCCGGCTGCGCGCGGCGGCTGTCGCACGGCGTCGGCAACCCGGCGCTGTCCGACTGCGCCGGTTCGGCGTCGGGTGGCGGCGTGGCCCCGGTGGCGGTCGCCTCGGCTTGGCGCGGGCGGCCGGGCCGCTGTTGGCGCTGGTGGCGGTCGGGGTCAGCGGCATCACGTGGTTGTTCGGGCTGCGCCGGCTGTCCACGGTCAACCAGGAGCACGACATGGTCGTGCACCACGTCCTCACCGCCTACATCGAGCGCACCGGACGCGGCGCGCCCTGGCAGGTGCTGCCCGCCGACGTGCTCACCGGCGCGGACGTCACCTTCTACCCGGCCGGCCTGCACCTGCTGATGGCCCCGGTCGCCACGCTGGTCGGGGACACCGTCGTCGGCGTCAACGCGGTCACCGTCGTCGTCCTCGGGTTCGCCTGGGCCGTCTCGGTCGCCGCGCTCGGGTACGTCGCCGGCCGCCGGGCCCGCCTCGGGCGCGTCCCGGCGGGGCTCGCGGCCGGGTTCGCGGCACTGGTCGCGGTCGGGCTGTACCGGCCGGTGTTCTCGCTGGTCCACGAGGGCGGCATCCTGCCCAACGCGGCGGCCCTGGTCCTGACGCCGGGGGTGCTGGCGGCGCTGCTGTCGGTGCCCCGCCGGGGGTGGGGTCCGGTGGTGGCGCTCGGCGTGGCGTGCGCGGGTCTGGTGGCGATCCACCCGAGCGCGGTCGCCACGGTCGGCGTGAGCCTGGTGGCGTGGTTGGCGGGCGAGGCGCTGACCGGTCGCCGGGTCGTGCGCGAACTGCCCCGGCTGCCGGTCGTCGGCGTGGTGGCGCTGGTGGTGGCCGCGCCGGTGCTGGCGCGGGCGCTGGGCGTCGCGGACGGACCGACCAACTTCCGCCCCGACACCCCCGCCCTGCCGTTCGCGACGGCGGTGGAGAACGCCCTGCTGCTGCCCTACGGCGGGTTCGTGCCCCACCTGTTCGGCGAACCGCAACTCGCGGCGGCGCTGGTGACGCTGCTCGGCGCGGTGGCGGTCGTGGTGTTCCGGCGCGGGTTCGGCGTGCTCGCCGCGTGGCTGGCGTGGGTGGTCGTGGAGGTGCTGTTCGCGACCAGCCCCGCCACCGGCCCGGACGCCCTGGTCACCGGCTTCTTCTACCACGCCCACCTGCGGGTCTGGTCGCACATCAGCCTGTTCGCGCCGGTCCTGGCCGGGTTGGGGACGGCGCTGGTGGCGTCGGCACTCGCACTGCGCCTCGCGCGCCGGCCCGCGGCGGCCGGCTCGGCGGCGAGTGAGGCGGTGGTCGGCTCGGCGGCGGGTGGCTCGGTGGGGCGGCGTTGGGCCGTGCGGTGGGCGGTCGTGGTGCTGATGGGTGTCGCTGCCGCCGCGTACCTCGTGTGGCCGGCCGCCGGTTACGCGCGGGTGGACGCGAACTACCTGGCCGGCCGGTTCGCCCGCCCGGACTTCGTGCGCGTCGGCCCCGACGACCGGGCCGCCGGCGAGTGGCTGGCCGCCCGCGTCCGGCCGGGGGAGCGCATCCTCAACTCCGCCAACGACGGCTCCACGTTCCTCTACGTCGAGCACGGCCTGCCGGTGGTCAACGTCAGCACGCTCGGCGCGCCCCGCACCCCGTACACCTACGGCCTGCTGCGGTCGTTCAACACCTACCCGACGGACCCCGGCGTGCGGCGGGAGCTGCGCGACCTCAACGTGCGCTGGGTGTACGTGGACTCGGCGGCTCCCCGCATCGGGGCGTCCGGCGCGCCGGAGGGGTGGGTCGGCGGCCCCTTGTTCTCGACCGCCCCGGGCCTGGAGCGGCTCGCCGGGCTGCCCGGCCTGACCCCGGTGTTCCGGTCCGGCACCGTGTCGGTCTACGAGGTGGACCCGGCGACGCCCTGAGCGCCGCCCGCTGGATACTGTGGGGCGTGACGAGCCGGAGCGAAGTCCCCAGCCTCAGCGTTGTCATCCCCGTCTTCAACGAGCCCGACTGGATCGGCCGGTCCGTCGGCGCGCTGCGGACCGCGCTGGACAACGCCGGGTGGGACGCCGAGATCATCGTCGTCGACGACGGCAGCACCGACGACACGCCCGCCAAGCTGGCCCAGCTGCCCGTCACGGTCGTCAGCCAGGCCAACGGCGGCCGGTTCGCCGCGCGGCTCGCGGGCATCCACAAGGCCTCCGGCGAGCTGGTGCTGCTGCTGGACAGCCGGGTCGTGCTCGGCGCGGACTCCCTGGTGTACCTGCGCGACCAGCTCCTCGCGCACCCCGAGCGGACGGTGTGGAACGGGCACGTCGAGTCCGACGACCCGCGCAACCCGTACGGCGCGTTCATGGCGGGCCTGGTGGCGGTGGCGTGGCGGCGGTACGTGGGCAACCCGCGCCTGACGTCGTTCACCGCCGAGGACTTCGACCTCTACCCCAAGGGCACCGGCCTGTTCCTGGCCCCGCGCCGGCTGCTGGAGCAGGCGGCGGTGTCGTTCTCCTCGCTCTACGACGACGTGCGCATGGCCAGCGACGACACCCGCATGCTGCGGTTCGTCGCCGAGCAGGGCCCGATCCACATCTCGCCCGGCTTCCACGCGCTCTACCACAGCCGCGACGCGCTGCCGAAGTTCGTCAAGCACGCCTACTTCCGGGGCAGCACGTTCGTCGACGGCTACCTCGACTCGCCCGGCCCGGTGCGCAACGCGGCGTTCGCCGCCGCGGGCGTCGGCGTCGCGGGCCTGGTGCTGGCGGCGCGCCGCCCGAAGACCGCGGTGGCGCTGACCGCCGCCGGGTCGGTCGCGGCCGGCGCCGTCGTGCGCAAGCTGGGTGGGAGCAAGGAGCAGGCCACGGCCGTGGCGAAGCTGCTCCCGCTGTTCGCCGCGTGCTTCGGCGCGGGCGCGGCGCGGGGCCTGCTGATGGCGCTGCGCAAGCGGCTCGGGCGGTGAGCGCCGCGCCCGCGGCGGGCCGGTCCCTGGGGACCGTCGGCATCGCGACGCTGGTCGCCGCGGGCCTCGGGTACCCGCTGCTGATCGTCGCCGGCCGGGTGCTGTCCGAGGCCGACGCCGAGGTGTTCCTGGTGTTCTGGGGACTGCTGTTCGGCGCGGGGTCGGCGTTGTCGCCGGTCGAGCAGGAGGTGTCCCGGCAGGCCGCCCTGGCCGACGTCGAGGGCCGGCGGACCGGGTTCGCGGCCGTCCAGGTCATGGCGGTGTGCGCGATCGGCGTGGCGGTGCTGGGGCTGGTGGTCCTGCTGCCGCCGGTCAGCTCCCGGCTGTTCGGCGACGCGGGCCTGGTGGCCGTGGTCACGGCCGCCGGCGCACTGGGGTTCGCCGCCCAGTTCGGCGTGCGCGGGTTGCTGATGGGGCACCGGCGGATCAGCCCGTACAGCCGGCTGGTCGTGGCCGAGGCGCTGGTCCGGGCGGTGCTGCTGGGCGGGTTCGTGGTGGCCGGGTGGAACGACCTGCTGCCGTTGACCGTCGCCGTGGCGGTCGGGTCGTTCGCGTGGCTGGTGTTCGCGCGCGGCGCGTGGACGTCGGTGGACGTGCGCGAGGGCCGCGAGCCGTGGGGCGTGGTCGTGCGGCGGATGGTCCTGCTGGTGGCCGGCGCGGGCCTGACCGCGAGCGTGCTCACCGGGTACCCGGCGATCGTCAAGCTGTTCAAGTCGCCGACCGACGCGGACACGCTGTCCGCCCTGTTCTTCGCGCTGACCGTGGCGCGGCTGCCGTTGCTGCTGCTCTCGCCGGTGCAGGCGATGGCGGTGCCGGCCGTGGTGCGGCTGTCCGTGGACGAGGACGGCCGCCGGCGGCTGCGCGGGCTGCTGGCCAAGGGCGCCGCGGTGGCGGTGGCGGTGGCGGCGGTCGGCGCGGTGCTCGGCGCGCTGGTCGGGCCGTGGGCGGTGCGACTGCTGTTCGGCCCGGCGTACGTGGTCGAGCCGTGGGCGGTGGCCGGGCTGGTGTGGTCGTCGCTCGTGCTGGGCGCGGTGATGCTGCTCGCGGCCGTCCTCGTGGCCCGCAAGCAGAGCGGCGCCGTGCTGGCGCTGTGGGCGGTCGTGGCCGCGTTGAGCGTGCTCGTGCTGTGGCTGTCGCCGGGCGGGATCGTGGTCCGGGCGGTGCTCGGGCTGGTCGTCGCGCCCACGGTGGGGCTCGCGGTCGGGGCGTGGCTCGTCCTACGGGAACGCGCCGACGGGCCGGTTGGACCGGGTCGTTAGGCTTCCCCCGTGTCTGACTCGGTCGACCTGCGTCGAGTGCTGGTCGTTCTCCCGGCGCTGAACGAAGAGAACAACATCGACAAGATCATCGCCGAGGTGCTGGCCGAGCTGCCCGACGTCGGCGTGCTGGTGGTGGACGACGGCTCCACCGACCGCACCGCCGCCCGGGCGCGGGAAGCCGGCGCGCAGGTCGCGCGGCTGGCGGTGAACCTCGGCGTCGGCGGCGCCATGCGCACCGGCTTCCGCTACGCCGTCCGGCACGGGTACGACGTCGTCGTCCAGGTCGACGCCGACGGCCAGCACAACCCGGCCGAGGTCCCCGAGCTGCTGCGCGTCCTGGGCGAGGCCGACCTGGTCATCGGCGCCCGGTTCGCGGGCAAGGGCGACTACAAGGCCCGCGGCCCGCGCCGCTGGGCGATGAAGGTCTTCTCGCTGGTCCTGTCCTGGATCTCCGGCCAGAAGCTGACCGACGTGACGTCCGGTTTCAAGGCCGCCGGCCCCCGCGCGGTGTCGCTGTTCGCCCGCCACTACCCGGCGGAGTACCTGGGCGACACCCTGGAGTCCCTGGTCATGGCGGTCCGGGCGGGCCTGCAGATCCGCCAGGTCCCCGTGGCGATGCGGATGCGCGCCGCCGGCACCCCGAGCACGTCCCCCGTCAAGTCCGCGGTGTACCTGCTGCGCGCCTCCCTGGCGCTGCTGTTGGCACTGATGCGCCGCAAGCCCGTCAAGGGCTCGCACGAAGCCGCCTGAGGAGGTCGCTCCCATGTCCGAGTTCCGGTTGCTCAGCATCGCGGTGGCGGTGTTCGTGCTGGTCGTGGTCATCGAGATGATGCGCCGCCGCAAGCTCCGCGAGAAGTACGCCGGCATGTGGCTGGTGGTGGGCGCCGGCGTGGTCGTGTTCGGCGCGATCCCGGGGCTGCCGTCCTGGCTCGCCGGCCTGACCGGCATCCAGCTCGCGGCGAACTTCCTGTTCGCGGTGGCCTTCGTGGTGCTGCTGTTCGTGGTGCTCCAGCTGAGCAGCGAGGTGGGCCACCTGGAGGAAGAGGTGCGCACCACGGTCGAGGAGATCGCTCTGCTCCGGTGCGAGCTGGAAGACGTGCAGCGCGGCCTGGAGAAGAAGCTCGAAGAGTCCGGTCGGGCCTGACCCGCCTCCCGGTGGGGTCCACCGGGGGTGAGCCAGGGTGGCGGCGGTCACAGTCGGTCGCTGCCGTAGCCTTGGGTGCCGTGAGCTTCGCAGGATATGACCTGATCGTGGTCGGTTCCGGCTTCTACGGCCTGACCGTCGCCGAGCGTGCCGCCAGCCAGTTGGACAAGCGCGTGCTGGTCCTGGAACGGCGTGAGCACATCGGCGGCAACGCCTACTCCGAGGCCGAACCGGAGACGGGGATCGAGGTGCACCGCTACGGCGCGCACCTGTTCCACACCTCCAACAAGCGGGTGTGGGACTACGTCAACCAGTTCACCGAGTTCACCGGCTACCAGCACCGGGTCTTCGCGATGCACAAGGGCGTCGCCTACCAGTTCCCGATGGGCCTGGGCCTGATCACCCAGTTCCTCGGCCGGTACCTGACCCCCGACGAGGCCCGCGCCTGGGTCGCCGAGCAGGCCTCCGAGATCGACTCCAAGGACGCCACGAACCTGGAGGAGAAGGCGATCTCGCTGATCGGCCGCCCCCTCTACGAGGCGTTCGTGCGCGACTACACCGCGAAGCAGTGGCAGACCGACCCGAAGGAGCTGCCGGCGGCGGTCATCAGCCGGCTCCCGGTCCGGTACACGTTCGACAACCGGTACTTCAACGACACGTACGAGGGCCTCCCCAAGGACGGCTACACGGCGTGGCTGAAGAACATGGCGGACCACCCCAACATCGAGGTCCGCCTCAACGTCGACTTCTTCGACGTGAAGGACCAGGTCCCCGAGGGCACCCCGGTCGTCTACACCGGCCCCGTGGACCGGTACTTCGACTACTCCGAGGGCCGGCTGGGCTGGCGCACCCTGGACTTCGAGCAGGAGGTGCTGCCGACCGGCGACTTCCAGGGCACCCCGGTGATGAACTACAACGACGCGGACGTGCCGTTCACCCGCATCCACGAGTTCCGGCACTTCCACCCGGAGCGCGAGTACCCGACCGACAAGACGGTCATCGTGCGCGAGTTCTCCCGGTTCGCCAAGGAGGACGACGAGCCGTACTACCCGATCAACACCGCCGAGGACCGGGGCAAGCTGGAGCGCTACCGCGAGCTGGCCAAGCGGGAGGCGGCCGAGCGCAACGTCCTGTTCGGCGGCCGGCTGGGCACGTACAAGTACCTCGACATGCACATGGCGATCGGGGCGGCGCTCACCGCGTTCGACAACAAGATCGCCCCGCACCTGACCGACGGCGCCCCGCTGGACGGCAGCCTGGACTGAGCTGCCCGGCCGGCAGTCCGGACCGGGCTGCGGACGGCAGCCTGGGCTGAGCTGTGCCTGGTGGCGCGGTATGGTCGCGATTGACCGCGCCACCCATCCTTCCGCCCCCAACATCCCGAACCGTGTCGCTGGTTCGTCGGAGGAACAGCACGTGACCGAGCACAGTACCCGTGGCGGCATCGACCCGAGCACGGTGCTCCAGCGGATCATCCTGCCCCGGGACGAAGACCCGCTGGACGTCCGCCCGCTCTACCTGGACGAGCCGGAGAACGTGCACTCGCACGTCTCCTCCCGCCGCGAGGTCACCGTGCCCGCGTCGGCCAAGGTGTCGTTCGCCTCGTACTTCAACGCGTTCCCGGCCAGCTACTGGAAGCGCTGGACGGTCGTCGAGGAAGTCGTGCTGCGCATGCGGCTGCGCGGCGAGGGCCGCATCGACGTGTACCGGTCGAAGCCCAACGGCGACCCCATCCACCTGGACGGGCGGGCCGTGCGGTCCGCGCAGGACTGGGTGGACGTCGAGTTCCGGATCGGGCTCAAGCCGTTCGAGGACGGCGGCTGGATCTGGTTCGACGTGTTCACCGACGACCACACGCTGGAGATCGGCGAGGCGGCCTGGACCACGGACCGCGCGCTGCCCCCGCAGAAGGTCGCCATCGGCATGACCACCATGCGCCCGGTGGACGCCATCATCGCGCTGCGCGCGCTGGGCGAGGACCACGCCGTCCTGGACGTCGTGCAGAAGGTCTTCGTCGCCGACCAGGGCGCGGTGAAGGTGCGCGACACCGAGGGCTACGCCGAGGCCGTGCGGCTGCTCGGCGACAAGCTGGAGGTCATCGAGCAGGACAACCTGGGCGGGTCCGGCGGGTTCACCCGCGGCCTGTACGAGGCGATCGAGCACACCGACGTCGACCAGATCATGCTCATGGACGACGACATCCGGCTGGAGCCGGACGCGGTGCTGCGCTCCAACGCGTTCGCCCGCGCGGCGGCGCAGCCGGTCATCGTCGGCAGCCACATGCTCAACCTCCAGGCCCGCGCCCGCCTGCACAGCATGGGCGAGGTCGTGGACCTGGGCACGTGCTTCTGGCGCGCCGCGCCGGGCGCGGTGACCGACCACGACTTCGGCAGCCAGTCGCTGCGCGAGACCGAAGAGCTGCACCTGCGCATCAACTCCACCTACAACGGGTGGTGGATGTGCCTGTTCCCGCGCGAGGTCGTGCAGCGCACCGGCTACCCGCTGCCGCTGTTCATCAAGTGGGACGACGCCGAGTACTCGCTGCGCGCCCTGGAGAACGGCTACCCGACGGTGTCGCTGCCGGGCTCGGCGGTCTGGCACATGCCGTGGACCGACAAGAACGACGCGACCGACTGGCAGGCGTACTTCCACACCCGCAACCGCCTGGTCATGGCCGCGCTGCACAGCCCGTACGACGTGCGGTCGACGCTGGCCAAGCAGGGCATCAAGCTGACCCTGCGGCACCTCCTGTCGATGGAGTACTCGACGGTGGCCGTGCAGCAGAAGGCGATCGAGGACTTCCTGGCCGGCCCGTCGCGCCTGTTCGACTCGCTGCGCACGGCGCTGCCGGAGATCCAGGCCCTGCGGCGCGGCTACGCGGACGCCCAGGTCCTGCCGTCGGCCCGCGAGTTCCCGCCGCCCACGTTCGACATGGTGCGCGCGGAGGCCATGCTGACCCCGCCGACCAACCCGGCCGTGAAGGCCCGGGAGGCGGCGAAGGCCCTGGTCCACAACCTGCGCTCGCCGGAGCCCGCCACCACGGAGCGCCCGCAGATCAACGTGCCGTCGGCGGACGCCCGCTGGTTCCTGCTGGGCAACCTGGACAGCGCGACCGTGTCCAACGCCGACGGCAGCGGCGTGGCGTTCCGCAAGCGGGACCCGAAGGAGTTCAAGAAGCTGATGGCGCGGGCCGTGCGGAACTACCGCCGGTTGAGCCAGGAGTGGCCGCGGATGAAGCAGGTCTACCGGGACGCGTTGCCGGAGTTGACCTCGGTCGAGGCCTGGCGCAAGGTGTTCGAGAACTGATTTTGGTTGGTGCGCTGCGCGGTGGCCTTTCGGGGTCGCCGCGCAGTTTTTGTGGTCTACGAACGAGCAACGCGCTGCGCGCTCTCAAGACAAAAGCGCCTCGCCGGCGGGCAGGCCGCCGGGGAGGAAAAGCCCAAAAGCGGGGCGCTGCGCGCCGAAGGGTGGGCGCGTTGTGCGCGTTTTGAGCGGGTGGGGCTAGGCGAAGTGGGCGGCTACCACGTGGCTGAAGTTGATCACGAAGTCGTGGCCGTCGGCGGTGGGGATCGGTTGGGTGTGGCCGTTGCGGACCACCTGGATCAGGCGGGGGCCCAGGTCGTCTGCGGTTTCGCGGGTCACCCTGATCGAGATCGGGTTCGGGTTCGCGGCCAGGTGGAGGACCAGGGATGGGTTCTTACGCGCTTCAGTAGTCATGCGCCACAGCCCACCAGTGTGATCACCGTTGGGCAAGGCGGGTTCGCCGGCAGCGATTCCGCCGCGAGCGGACGGGTTACTTGCGGAAGAACTTCTCCTGGCGGCCCTGGCGGACCAGGCGGATCCATTCCACGAAGGCCTTCGGGTCCTTGCGGACGCCGATGAAGTACAGGCCGAAGCGGAAGAACTCCAGCATGCCCAGTTTGCGCATGCCGGGCTGGGACAGCAGGTAGCCGCGGTTGCGGTAGGTGTAGTACCGCTTGACCGGGTTCTCCGGGTCCTGCGCGTGGAACTTGCCGCCCAGCATCGGCTTGAACTCGTCCGAGCCGTCCGGGTGCAGGTAGGTCACCTTCAGGCTGGTGCCGAAGGGCAGACCCGTGCGGACCAGGCGGCGGTGGATCTCGACCTCGTCGCCGCGGAAGAACAGGCGGTAGTCCGGGACGCCGATGACGTCCACCGTCGAGGCGCGGAACAGCGCGCCGTTGAACAGCGACGCGATGCCGGGCAGGAAGTCCACGCCCAGGTCGGCCGTGCGGCGCTTCCAGGTCAGGCCGCGGCGCAGCGGGAACGCCAGCTTGTCCGGGTGCTCGATGTTGGACACGACCGGGGACACCGCGGCGAGCCCGCGGCGGTCGGCCTCCTCCAGCAGGACCTCCAGGACGCGGTCGTCGGCGGGACGGCCGTCGTCGTCGGCCAGCCACAGCCAGTCCGCGCCCAGCGCGAGGGCGTGCAGCATGCCCAGCGCGAAACCGCCGGCGCCGCCCAGGTTGCGGTGCGACGCCAGGTAGGTCGTCGGGATCGGGCACTGCTCGACCAGGTCGTCCACGGGCTGGTCGGGGCCGTTGTCGACGACCACCAGGTGGTCCAGCGGTCTGGTCTGGGCGGCCAGGACCTTCAGCGACTGCGCGAGCAGCTCGCGGCGGTGCCGGGTCACCACGACCCCGACCACGGAACCCTTCGGCAACGCGCTGTCCACTTCTCTACTCGCCACCGTTCCCGCTCAGCACCGGCGACTGGCCGATCCGTTCCAGGGTCTCCGGGCTGAGGTGCTCGTAGGGGTCGCGGCCCTTGTACGACTTGACCACCTCGCGCAGCGACCCGTGCATCTTGACGCGGCCCTCGTCCATCCAGATCGCGGTGTTGCACAGCTCCACGAGCATGTCGTCCGAGTGGTTCGCGAACACCAGGATGCCCGACCGCTTCACGAGGTCGTTCAGCCGGTCCCGGGCCTTCTCCAGGAACGCGGCGTCGACCGCGCCGATGCCCTCGTCCAGCAGCAGGATCTCCGGGTCGATGGACGTCACCACGCCCAGCGCCAGCCGGACCCGCATGCCGGTCGAGTACGTCCGCAGCGGCATCGACAGGTAGTCGCCCAGCTCGGTGAACTCGGCGATGTCGTCGACCCGCTTCTCCATCTCCTTGCGGGTCATGCCGAGGAACAGGCCGCGGATCATGATGTTCTCGTAGCCGGAGATCTCCGGGTCCATGCCGACGCCCAGGTCGAACACGGGGGCGATCTTGCCCTGGATGCGGGAGCTGCCGCGGGTCGGCTCGTAGATGCCCGCGAGCAGGCGCAGCAGGGTGGACTTGCCCGCGCCGTTGTGGCCGACCAGGCCCACGCGGTCGCCGTGCCGCAGCGAGATGTTGATGTCGTGCAGCGCTTCGATGATCGGGACGCGGCCCTCGGAGCCGATCTTGCCGCCGACCTTGCCCAGGGCGAGCTTCTTCAGCGACCTCGACTTGGCGTCGAAGATCGGGAAGTCCACCGAGGCGTTCCAGACGTCGATGCTGACCATAGGTGACGGCCTCACTCAGACCCAGTAGGAGACGCGGGCACGGTAGTTGCGCAGCGCGACCAGCGCCAGTGCCCAGCCGACGACGGTGAACGCGCCCACGACCACCCAGTGGTGCCAATCCTGCACCTGGCCGAGCAGCGGGGCACGCACGATCTCCAGGAAGTGGTACAGGGGGTTGAACTCGGCGATCAGGATCTTCCAGCCGCCCTCGCCGTCGGTGAACTTGTTGAGCACGCCCACGTGCCACACGATCGGCGTCATGAAGAAGATCAGGTTGATGAAGCTGTGGATCACCGGCGGGATGTCGCGGAACCGCGTGCTGATGATGCCGAACAGGATCGCGACCCACACCGCGTTGACCACCAGCAGCGCGAACGCCGGGATCGCGAGCAGGATCGTCCACGAGATGCCCGGGTGGGTGACGACGTCGCCCTCCATCTTGTACTGCTCGGTCAGCGCCGGGAAGAACACCGCCAGCACCACCACGTAGACCGCCAGGTTGTGCAGGAAGAACAGCACCTGGCGCCACACCATGCGCAACACGTGCACGGTCATCGGCGCGGGCAGGTGCTTGATCAGCCCCTCGTTGGCGATGAAGACCTCGGTGCCCTCGGTCACCACGCCCAGGATGAAGTTCCAGACGATGAAGCCGACCGTCACGTACGGGAGGAACGTGGGCAGTTGCTGGCCGAGCAGGGTCGAGTACAGCAGGCCCAGCGCCAGGGCCGTGGTGCCCATGGAGATCGTGATCCACAGGGGCCCGATCACGGACCGCCGGTAGCGCTGCTTGATGTCCTGCCAGCCGAGGTGGCCCCACAGCTCGCGCTGCCGCCACGCGTCGCGCACGTCCCCGAACGCCCGCGCGAACGTGCGGGAGTCGGGTGCGGGGGGGACGACAGGTCGGTCGACCGTACTCGTGTGTTGCACGAGTGTTGAGACTACCGGCGGCAGGTAGGCCGACCTGCCGCCGGGCTGTCACGGTGCGGTCACCGCGCCTCGCGACCGCGTCGCCTGTTCGAGTGTCCGGCCGGTGACTACAGGTACTGGCCGCCGCGCACGTGGCCACCTTCGGGCGACTCGGCCGACGGCCCGGCGGGCAGCGCCCGGCCGCGCATCTGCTCCAACTGCACCCGGGCGGCCATCTGCTGGGCGAACAGGGCCGTCTGGATGCCGTGGAACAGGCCCTCCAACCAGCCCACGAGCTGGGCCTGGGCGATCCGCAGCTCCGCGTCCGACGGGGTACCGTCCTCGGTGAACGGCAGCGACAGGCGCTCCAGCTCGTCCCGCAGCTCGGGCGCGAGCCCGTCCTCCAGCTCGTCGATGGACCGCTTGTGGATCTCCTTGAGCCGCTGCCGGCTGGCCTCGTCCAGGGGAGCGGCCCGCACCTCCTCCAACAGCTGCTTGATCATCGTGCCGATCCGCATCACCTTGGCCGGCTGTTCGACCAGGTCGGTGACGTCCTGGCCGCCGTCCTCGCCCGCGGGCACCCGCGCGGCCCCCACCGGGGTCCCGTCCGGCCCGACCACCACCACGTGCCGCTCGCTGTCCGCTGCCTCAGTCATGTGCTCAATACTGGACCGATCGGGTGGCCCGCGGTGAACCGGGTGCGAGGTGCATCCGGCACGTCCCCGTACCCGCCCGTGCATCGCACGCTCCGCAATCCAATAGTCTCGCGGGCATGGCGTTCGACGTCGCACGAGTCCGTGGGCTGTTCCCCGCGCTCGGCGACGGCTGGGTTCACTTGGACGCGCCCGCGGGGATGCAGGTCCCCGAGCAGGTGGCCACGGCCGTCTCCACCGCGCTGCGCGCACCGGTCTCCGGGCCGGGCGGCATCTTCCCCGCCTCCCAACGCGCCGAGGCCATCGTGGACGCGGCCCGGCGCGCCGTCGCCGACCTGGTCGGGGCGGACCCCGCCGGCGTGGTGCTGGGACCGAGTTCGGCCGTGCTGCTCCAGCGGCTGGCCGACGCCTTGTCCGAGGGCTGGTTCCTGGGCGACGAGGTCGTGGTCTCGCGCCTGGACCACCCGGCCAACATCGCGCCCTGGCAGCGGGCCGCGCAGCGCACCGGCAGCGTGGTGCGGTGGGCCGAGGTGGACATCGAGACCTGCGAGCTGCCCGCCTGGCAGTACGACGAGCTGGTCACCGACAAGTGCAAGCTGGTCGCGGTGACCGCCGCCTCCGGGTCCGTGGGCTCCCGCCCGGACCTGGCCAAGATCGCCCAGGCGGCCCGCCGCACGGACGCCCTGGTCGTCGTGGACGCCTCCTCCGCCGCCCCGTTCGTGCCGCTGGACATCACGTCGATGGACGCCGACGTGGTGGCGGTCTCCGCCAACGCCTGGGGCGGGCCGCCGGTGGGCGCGCTGGTGTTCCGCGACCCGTCGCGGCTGGACCTGCTGCCGTCGGTCGCGGTCGAGCCCGGCGCGCGGGGTCCCGAACGCTTGGAGCTGGGCCCGCACGCCTACCCGCTGCTGGCCGGTCTGGTGGCATCGGTCGAGTACCTGGCCGGTCTGGACGACGCCGCGGTGGGCCCGCGCCGGGAGCGCCTGCTCACGTCGCTGTCCTCGGTGAAGGCGTACCAGGCGGGTCTTCTGGCTAATCTCATCAACGAACTGCGATCGCTCCGTCACGTCATGGTGATCGGCGACGCCATGCGCCGGGTCCCGGCGCTGGCGTTCACGGTCGCCGGCGTGAAGTCGACCGAGGGCGTCGAGCACCTGGCCGAACGCGGCGTCTGCGCGTTCGCGGACTCCGGGCAGCACGGCGTGTTCTCGGTCCTGGGGGTGGGCGAGGTCGGCGGGGCGATCCGCGTGGGCCTGGCGCACTACACGAACGCGGTCGAGGTGGACGAACTCGTGCGGGCGGTCGCCGAGCTGGGGTAGCCGGAGGTGTGGTGGACGACGCGTTGTCCCGGGAACTGGCCGACCTCGCCGCACTGCACCGCCTCAGCCCGCTGATGAGCGAGTACCTGCCCACCACCCCGCACGAGCTGCGCCCGGCCGCGCTGGCGGCGGTGGTGGACGAGGTGCTGCTCGGCTCCCGCACGGTCCTGGTCGAGTGCGGCTGCGGCGCGTCCTCGGTCCTCCTGGCCCGCCTGCTGGCCCGGCGCGGCTTCGGGCACCTGCTGTCCATCGAGCACGACGAGCGCACGGCGGCCTTCGTCGCCAGCCAACTGCGCCGGGAGGGCCTGGGGCACGTGGCGCGGGTCGTGCAGGCGCCCCTGACCCCGCACCCGGCCGCCCTGGGCAGCGCGCAGTGGTACCACCCGCGGCTGGTGCACGACGAGGTGTCGGCGTTCGTCGAGCGGTACGGGCTGGTGGACCTGCTCCTGGTGGACGGCCCGCTCCTGGGCGACGCCCGCTACCCGGCGCTGCCCGTGTTCCGCGGGGTGCTGGCGCCGGGCGCGGCCGTGCTGGTGGACGACGCCGAACGCCCGGGCGAGCAGACCGTGCTGGTGCGCTGGGCGGAGGAGTTCGCCCTGCGCTTCCGCACCACCCCGCGCACGTTCCTGGCCACCGGCGTCGCCCTGGAGTGACGCGTCAGAACTCCAGGACGACCTTGCCGAAGACGCTGCCGCCCTCCAGCGCGCGGTGCGCCTCGGCGGCGTCCCGGATCGGCAGGACGCGGTCCACCACGGGCTTGACCTGCCCGGACGCGATGAGCGGCCACAGGCGGTCGCGGACGTCGGCGACGATGCGGCCCTTGCCGTGCGGGCCGTCCACCGGGCGGAACCGGAGGCCGGTGCCGGTGATCGACCCGCGCTTGGACAGCAGCTTGCCGAGGTTCAGCTCGCCCTTCACGCCGCCCTGCATGCCGATCACGACGATCCGGCCGTCCGGATTGAGGGCGTCCACGTTGCGGCCCAGGTAGGCGGCGCCCATGTTGTCCAGGATCACGTCCGCCCGGACCTCGGCGACGAAGTCCTGGGTCTTGTAGTTCACGGTGATGTCGGCGCCCAGCTCGCGGCAGCGTTCCAGGCGCTCGTCGGACCCGGCGGTGACGGCCACCCGGGCGCCGAGGGCCTTGGCGACCTGGACGGCGTGCGTGCCGATGCCGCCGGCGCCGCCGTGGACCAGGAACGTCTCGCCCTCGGCCAGGCGGGCGACCATGACGACGTTCGACCACACCGTGCACGCCACCTCGGGCAGGGACGCGGCGGTGACCAGGTCCACGCCGTCCGGCAGCGGCAGGAGCTGCGCGGCCGGCACGGCGACCTTCGAGCCGTAGCCGCCGCCGGCGAGCAGCGCGCACACCCGGTCGCCGACCCGCCAACCGGTGACCCCCTCGCCCAGCGCGGCGACCGTGCCCGAGCACTCCAGGCCGAGCACGTCGGACGCGCCCGGCGGCGGCGGGTAGTGCCCCTGCCGTTGCAGCAGGTCGGCCCGGTTGACCGCGGTGGCGGCGACGTCCAGCAGCACCTCGCCCGGTCCGGCGACCGGGTCCGGGACCTCGGCCCACTCCAGCACGTCCGGCCCGCCTGGTTCACGAATGGTGATCGCGCGCATGCCTGCAAGGTAATCCGCTGGCCCCGGCCGTGCCGCGACCGCCACCATCGACCGGCATGGACGCTTGGCCCTACCGACACCTGGCACTGCGCACACCCCGCCTCGACCTGCGCCCCGACGACGACGAGGGGCTGGGCGAACTCGTGGAGCTGGTCCTCGACGGCATTCACCCGCCCGAGCAGATGCCGTTCGGCGTCGAGTGGACCGACGCGCCGCGCGACCGCCTCGGGATCAACGCCCTGCAGTACCACTGGGCGGTGCGGTCCGAGCAGCGCCCGGGCCGGTGGGCGGTCAACTTCCTGGTGCGGCTGGACGGGCGCGTGGTGGGCGAGCAGACGCTGGTGGGGCACGACTTCGCGGTCACCGGCGAGGTGTCCACCGGCTCGTGGCTCGGCCGGCGCCACCAGGGGCAGGGGCTCGGCACCGAGATGCGGGCGGCCGTGTTGCTGTTCGCGTTCGACCACCTCGGCGCGCGCACGGCCCGGTCCAGCGCGTTCGTGGACAACCCGGCGTCGCTGGCCGTGAGCCGCAAGCTCGGCTACCGGCCGGACGGCTCCCTGGTGCAGGTCCGCCGCGGCGCCCGCGCCGAGCAGACCCGCCTGGTGCTGGACCGCGAGGGCTTCCGCCGGCCCGACTGGGAACTGTCGGTGACGGGGGTCACAGACTGCCTGTGGTTGCTCACGGGCTGAGAACCCGCCGAGTGACGGATTGACCTCGCGTCGTCACCGGGCGAGGGTCTGCCAATCCGAGTGAAGGGGAAACTCGCTCATGTCAGGTAGAACCCGGATGCGCCGCGCGGCCATCGCCGCGGCGTCCGCGTCCCTCGTCTTCGTGGCCGCCCCGGCCGTCGACGCGGCACCCTCGACGTCGGCCCTGGACGGTCCCGCTCTCGCCCACAAGCTCACCAAGAGCGTGACGTTGGAAGGGGTCAACCGCCACCTGATCGCCTTCCAGCGCATCGCCGACCGCAACGGCGGCAACCGGGCGGCGGGCACCACCGGTTACGACGCCAGCGTCGAGTACGTCGCGGGCAAGCTGCGCGGCGCGGGCTTCGACGTCACCACGCCCGAGTTCACCTACCAGGTGCAGGTCACGGACGCGGCGGTGGCCAAGGCGGGCACGAACACCTACGAGAACATCCCGCTGACGTTCTCCCCGCAGACCCCGGTCGGCGGGCTGACCGGCCCGCTGCGCGTCGTGGCCGAGGACGGCTCGCCGGGCTGCGAGGCGACCGACTTCGCGGGCCAGGACTTCACCGGGGCCATCGCCCTGATCCGGCGCGGCACCTGCTCGTTCGACATCAAGCACCGCAACGCCGCCGCGGCGGGCGCCATCGCGGTGATCGTCTCGAACAACGTGGACGGCAAGCTGTCCGGCGTGACGCTGGGCTCGCCGGGCGTCGTCCCGACCGGCGGCGTGTCGAAGGCCGACGGCACCGCGCTGGTGGCGTTCGCGGGCCAGCCGGTGACGGTGGACCTGCGCTACCACTCCGAGAACCGCGTCTCCCGCAACGTGATCGCCCAGACCAAGACCGGTCGCACCGACAACGTCGTGTTCGCCGGCGCGCACCTGGACAGCGTCGCCGCCGGCCCCGGCATCAACGACAACGGCTCCGGCTCGGCGGGCCTGCTGGAGACCGCGCTGAAGCTGGGCGGTTCCCCGAAGGTCAAGAACGCGGTGCGCTTCGGCTGGTGGGGCGCCGAGGAGCTGGGCCTGCTCGGCTCGATCGCCTACGTGAAGTCGCTGACGTTCGAGCAGCAGCTCGACATCGCGCTGTACCTGAACTTCGACATGATCGGCTCGCCGAACGCGGGCTACTTCGTCTACGACGGCGACAACTCCGACGGCGTCGGCGCGGGCCCCGGCCCGTACGGCTCCGGCCAGATCGAGAAGGCGTTCGTCGACTACCTGACCGTGGAGAAGCGGATCCAGGTCGAGGGCACCGACTTCACCGGCCGGTCGGACTACGGCGAGTTCATCCGCCAGGGCATCCCGGCGGGCGGCCTGTTCACCGGCGCCGAGGTGCTCAAGACCGAGGCGCAGGTGGCGAAGTGGGGCGGCAAGGCGGGCGTCGCCTACGACCCGAACTACCACCAGGTCGGCGACACCCTGGGCAACATCGACCGCGTCGCCCTGGACCGCAACTCCGACGCCCTGGCCTGGGTGACCGCGGTGTACGCGATCAGCACGGAAGACGTGAACGG
The DNA here is from genome assembly GCF_040647305.1 of Saccharothrix sp. NPDC042600. Lineage (NCBI taxonomy): Bacteria > Bacillati > Actinomycetota > Actinomycetes > Pseudonocardiales > Pseudonocardiaceae > Saccharothrix > Saccharothrix sp. NPDC042600. Next base: position 87,127 of record NZ_JBEZBW010000005.1, read on the forward strand.
CGTCCCGTCCCGCGCGGCCCGCGCCACCGTGCGAGCCGAAGCGGCCCGCACGCTGTCCCTCGACGAGCACCACGAGGAACACCACACGCACGACGCGACCGAGTGATCGACTAGGTGCAGTGGAGGACGGGCCGAACCCTCAACGGGGCGTTCGGCCCGTTCCACATCATCCACACCAGCTCACGCGCCTCCGGGGACCACATGGGGTTGATGTACCCCCAGTACCCGGAGAGCCCTCTAAGCACGGCATCGGGGTGCGGCGCACCATCTCTCGGCTCCTCGTCCCACTCAACCCGGGACAGGACGTCAAGCAGCACCTTGACCCCGAGGTCCCGCGCCCGTGGCACTTGGGTGGTCACCGCCATCAGGTAAGGCAACGCGGGTGCCAGCACCGCGTACACGGCCCGGGAATGCTGATGCGCCACAGCGTTGACGAACCGGTCGTGAGCCCCTTGCTCTCCTCCGGCCAACGCCCGCAAGGCCCCCGGCACGTCATGCCCTCGCCAGTTGACGGCATCCACGGCGGCCCAGAAGACGTCGGTCATCTCGCCATCCCGAACCCACCGCCGCCGGACCGCCTCGCGCTTCAGCGCCTTCTCCAGCCATCCGAGGAACGCGGGCAGGTTCCGATCGACGGTGAAGCAGTCCCGCTCCGTACCGACCACGTCGGCCGTCAGATGCCCGAACGAGCGCCCCAGGGCGTTGAAGTACGCCTGCCCTTCTCGCATCTCGGGGTCCCGCAGGAACGGTTCGAGGGCATCGAGGTACTCACCCATCAGGTCGTCCACGAGCCCTCCGACAACTCCGCGGCGAACCGCCCCAACTCCTCCTCCGAGGCCCTTTCCACGAACCCGGGAGCGCACCCATCCCGAGCAACCCCTCGGGGTCCCACCGACTCACCACTTCGAGCGCGTGGGCGTACGCATCCTGAAAAGGCACCACGAGAGTGTCGGGCACCACACGCCCGGATCCGAACAGGGGTGTCGAGGTCCACACAGGACCATCGACACCCCTTCCCAACTGCGGAAGCGGAGGGATTTGAACCCCCGGACGGTTGCCCGTCTCCCGCTTTCAAGGCGGGTGCATTCGGCCGCTCTGCCACGCTTCCCCGTAGGTGCCGCGGGCCCAGAGGTTACCCGTCCAGGCCGCGCAGGTGCGTGATGACCCGGTCGAAGACCTTCGCCAGCACCTCCTGCTCCTCCCGTGACAGCAGGTCGATCATGTGTTCCCGGACACCCTCGACGTGCGTCGGCGCCGAGCCCTCCAGGGTCTTCATGCCCTTGTCGGTCAGCTCCGCGAAGACGCCCCGGCCGTCCTCCGGGCACTCGCGCCGGACCAGCAGGCCCTCGCGCTCCATGCGGGCCACCTGGTGGGAGACGCGGCTCTTGGACGAGGCCACCTCGTCCGCGAGCTGGGACATCCGCATCCGGAGGCCCCGCTGCTCGGACAGCCGCACCAGCACCTCGTAGTCGGCCAGCGACACACCGTGGCGGTCCTGGAGTTCTCGGTGCAGGCGGTCGGACAGCATGGACGCGCCCACCACGTAGTTCCGCCAGGCGCGCATCTCACCGTCGTCGAGCCACCGGGGCTCCTGCTCAGTCACCCCACCAGGCTATGCCCGCGCAACTCCGTTAACGGACGATCCACGCAAGTGTCTGGTGCGCGTCAGGTTCGGGAGGCAAACTCCCTGACCTTGGTGCGCCCTCCTACCGGGGCGCCGTCAGGGAGGAACCCCCTTATGACCTCGTTCAGACGGACCACGGCCGCGCTCGCGCTGGCCGCCGTGTCCGGGCTGGCCGTCACCCTCGCGCAGGCACCCGCCCAGGCCGACGACAAGGCCTCGCGCACGGTGGACGTCCGCCTGATCGGCATCAACGACCTGCACGGCAACATCGAGCCGCCGTCCGGCTCGTCCGGTCGGGTCACGCTGTCCGACGGCTCCCAGGTCACCGCGGGCGGCGCCGCGTACAACGCCACGCACATCAAGAACCTTCAGGCGCAGGTGCGCAACTCGGTCATCGTCGGCCAGGGCGACCTGATCGGCGCGTCGCCGATCGTGTCCGCGCTGTTCCACGACGAGCCGACCATCGAGATCCTCAACTCGGTCGGCATGCACGCCACCGCCGCGGGCAACCACGAGTTCGACGAGGGCTACCAGGAACTGCTGCGCATGCAGCGCGGCGGCTGCCACCCGGTCGACGGCTGCGACTTCCGCGCCACCTACGAGGGCGCCGACTTCCCGATCCTGGGCGCGAACGTCACGCTGGCCGAGAACGGCCGGCCCGCGCTGCCCCCGTTCTGGGTGGAGTTCCGCGACGGCATGCCGATCGGCTTCATCGGCATGCCGCTGAAGGACGTGCCGATCCTCGTCGACCCGAACGGCATCAAGGAGCTGCGGTTCGGCGACGAGATCGCCGCCGCCAACCGCTACGCCAACCTGCTCAACTGGCTCGGCGTGAAGTCGATCGTCCTGCTCATCCACCAGGGCGACAACACCCAGGGCGGCGGCCCGGACGACTGCCGCCTGGGCGCCACCAAGGGTCCCGGCCAGGTCATCGCCGAGAGCGTGTCCCCGAAGATCGACGCGATCTTCTCCGGCCACAGCCACCAGCACTACAACTGCACGGTCAACGACCCGGACGGCAACCCGCGCCCGTTCATCGAGGGCCTGGCGTTCGGCCGCGAGCTGTCCGTGGTCGACCTGAAGATCGACAAGCGCACCCGCGACGTCATCCGCTCCGAGACCAAGGCGCGCAACCACATCGTGACCCGCGACGTGGCGGCCGACCCGGAGGTCCAGGCGATCATCGACCTGGCCAAGGAGAAGTCGGGCCCGATCGCCAACGAGCCGGTCGCCACGATCGGCGGCGACATCGTGCGCGCCGCGACCCCGGCCGGCGAACAGCCGCTGGGCCTGCTGATCGCCGACTCGCAGCTGGCGGCCACCAGGGGCAACGGCGCGGTCCTCGCGCTGATGAACCCGGGCGGCGTCCGCGCCGACCTCACCTACGCCACCTCGCCCGCCGGCGAGGGCCCGGGCGTGGTGACCTACGGCGAGGCGTTCACCGTGCAGCCGTTCGGCAACATCCTCCAGACGGTCACGCTGACCGGCACGCAGATCAAGGCGGCGCTGGAGCAGCAGTGGCAGGTCGTCAACGGCGCGACGCGGCAGATCGTGCTCCAGCCGTCGGCCGGCCTGACCTACACGTGGTCGGCGTCCGCGCCGATCGGCTCCAAGGTGTCGAACGTCGTCCTGAACGGCGCCCCGCTGGACCCGGCCGCGAGCTACCGGGTCACCATCAACTCGTTCCTCCAGGGCGGCGGTGACGGCTTCTCCGTCTTCACCGGCGGCACCGACATCACCGGCGGCGGCATCGACCTCGACGGTTTCATCGCCTACCTCAAGGCGAACGCCGGCATCACCGCTCCGGCGACCGGTCGCATCACGAACGTGGCCTGACGACACGCGCTGTGAGCGGGTCCGCACAGGCCCGCTCACAGCGCGCGACAACCGTCCCACTGAGACGGATGAGGATCGTTTCACCAGTTCAGGGCGGCCGTGAACGGTTGAATAACGGGCCGATCAAGCGCATCCTTGGGGTGGACCTGCCGCGAGGTGTTCCCCAGCGAAGAGCCTCCGCCGGCACGCCCGGAAGGGGTAGGTGGTGCGGTGCAGAAAAGTCCTCGCTGTGACGATCCGCGTTCGGCCGCAACCCCGCGGGTGGGATGGTGCAGATCGTCCCGGTCGCGATCGTGAGCGGTTCCCACGAGGTTTCGAGCGCGCGGCGCTTCCGGCGTGATGGGCGCGTACGACGCTGTTGACCCCGGTGCGAATCCTGGTGCCGTCTCGCACGTCGGCACCGGCCGAGGTCCACGCCACCTCGCGACGACCGCGGAGGACGTCACTCCACAAGGGAAGAAACCCGGGTGCGGTGCCGGCGACGTCGGGCTCCGCACCCGGGCGCGTGCGCCAACCGTTCACCGACACGGTGTCCGCGCCGCCGTTCGCGGGTACCCGAGTGCGGCTATCGTGATCCCGCCCCGGGTGCGCGGTTGGAGGACAGCGTGCAGTTCAACGAGGACGCCGAGCTCGACACGTCACAGGTCACCGACCAGCGGGGCGTCGGCGGACGCGTCGCCCTGGGTGGCGGCGGGCTCGGGATCGTGGGCCTGATCATCTACTTCGTGCTGTCCCAGCTGGGTGGCGGCGTGCAGCTGCCCACCGGCTCGGGCTTCTCCGACGTGGGCCGCGACCAGCAGGTCGGCTCCGAGGCCATCAAGGAGAAGTGCAAGACCGGTGCCGACGCGAACCGCGAGGCCGACTGCCGCGCGGTGGCGTTCATCAACTCGATCCAGAGCTTCTGGACCGACCAGTTCGCCCGGTCCGGCAACACCTACCAGCCGGCCCAGACGAACTTCTTCTCCGGCGGTGTGCAGACCCGTTGCGGCAACGCGTCCTCGGCGGTGGGCCCGTTCTACTGCCCGGCCGACGCGCAGGTCTACATCGACCTGAACTTCTTCCAGGAGCTGCAGCAGAAGTTCGGCGCGACCGGCGGGCCGTTCGTGGAGGCCTACGTCCTGGCCCACGAGTACGGCCACCACGTGCAGAACCTCCTGGGCACGTCCGACCGCGTGCGCACGCGCAGCGGCCCGAAGTCCGACGCCGTCCGCCTGGAGCTGCAGGCCGACTGCTACGCGGGGGCCTGGGCCAACCACGCCACCACGATCCCCACCGCGTCCGGCAAGCCGCTGATCACGGGCGTGACGCAGGAGGACATCGCGGCGGCCCTGGACGCGGCGGCCCGGATCGGCGACGACTTCATCCAGCGCGAACTGGGCGGCGGCCGGATCGACACGACCCAGTTCACGCACGGCACGTCCGCCCAGCGCCAGAAGTGGTACACGCTGGGCTACGAGACCGGCGACCCGGCCCGCTGCGGCACGTTCGACACCGAGAACCTGGGCTGACACCGGGAACCGGGCTGAACACCGGGAACCGGGGCTGACCGCCGCGCCCTGTTCAGTCCCCGCCGAGGGCGGTCACCGCGCGGGCGAGCAGGGACCGCAGCGTCGCGCGCTCCTGCTCGCTGAACTCGTCGGCCAACCGCCGCTCCACCGCGGACGCCCGCACGTCGGCCGTCTCGAACGTGGTCCGCCCGGCCTCGGTCAGCCGGGTCTCCAGCACGTTGCGGTGCACCTCGTGCGGCACCCGGGCGATCAGACCGGCCGCCTCCAGGTTGCGCAGGATGGTCGTCATCGTCTGCGGCGTGACCCGGCACTTCCGGGCCAGCTCGGCCGCCGACACACCGGGGTTCTCGCTGAGCACCAACAGCGTCGCGTACTGCGCCACGGTCAGGCCCGCAGGGCGCACCGCCTGCTGCTTCGCCTGCATGAGCGCGTGTTCCGCGTGCTTGATGTCGCCGCCCAGGCGCTCCTCGAACGGCATGCCCATGGGCCCATCGTAGTAACCCGTTGACGGCTATCAGACCTCTGATCTAACTTCGCTCCCGTACTTACCTACGAGGACGGAGCATAATGCGTCTCCTGATTGCCTTGGTCGCGACCCTCCTGCTGGTCGCCGCACCGGCGCAGGCCACCCCGAGGACGCACGTCGTCATCGGGCACTCGGCCGCACTCCACCCGGAAGGGATCACCTGGGACCCGGTCCGCCGCACGTTCCTGGTCGGCTCGATCCGGCACGGCACCGTCGAGGTCGTCTACCGCGACGGCACCACGAAGACGCTGGTCCGCGACCCGCGCATGGTGTCCACGTTCGGCATCCACGCGGTCGGCGCCAAGCTCTACGTCACCTTCGCCGACATCGGCCTGGGCACCCGCTCCACCCCCGACACCACCTACAGGTCGTCCGGCCTGGCCGTCTACGACCTGGTCACCGGTCGCCTGCTGCACTTCGTCGACCTCGCGCTCGGCGAGGGCAGGCACGGCGCGAACGACGTCGCGGTGGACCGCCGCGGCAACGCCTACGTCACCGACCCCGCCTCCGACACGATCTACCGCGTGGACCCGCGGGGCCGCGCCTCGGTCCTGCACCGCGACCCGCGCTTCGGCAGCACGACCATCGGCCTCAACGGCATCGTCTGGCACCCGTCCGGCTACCTCGTCGCCGGCCGCTACGACACCGGCACGTTCTTCAAGATCCCCGTCGACAACCCGGCGGCGTTCACGGAGATCACCACCGACACCACCCTGGTCGGCGCCGACGGCCTGGCCCTGCGCCCCGACGGCACCCTCGCGGTGGTGACCAACAGCCTCGGCGCCCCCGGCGCCAACGCCGTCACCGTCCTCCGCTCCACCGACAACTGGCGCACCGCCCACACCACCCACCGCACCACCCCGTGGCCCGACGACGCCCCGACCACGATCACCCACTCCCCGCACGGCAGCTACGCCGTGGACGGCGACCTCGACGCCCTCCTCACCGGCACGACGTCCGACACCTTCACCCTCCGCAAGCTGTGACGGCACCGGGGCGTGGTCCGCACGGGCCGCGTCCCGTCTGTCGTGCGGGCCACACCGCGGGCGGCCGTTCGGAGTGTTAGCGTCGCTAATCAAATCGTCGAGTGGGGGTGGACGTGACGACGTTGGAAGCGGTCCTCGTCGTCCTCGCCGGGGTGTTCGCGGGTGGCATCAACACCGTTGTCGGGTCGGGCACGTTGGTGACCTTCCCCGTGCTGCTGGCCGTCGGGTACCCGCCCGTCACCGCGAACGTGTCCAACAGCCTCGGGCTCGTCCCCGGGTCGCTGAGCGGCGCGTTCGGGTACCGCAAGGAGCTCACCGGGCAGGGCGACCGGGTCAAGCGGCTGCTGCCGGCCTCGGTGCTCGGCGCGGTCGTGGGCGCGGTGCTGCTGGTCACCCTGCCGGAGAACGCGTTCTCGGCGATCGTGCCCGTCCTCATCGCCATCGCGCTCGTCCTGGTCGTCCTGCAACCCTGGCTCAACCGCAAGCTCGCCGAACGTGAACGGCACGAGCACGGCGGCCTGTCGCTGTGGGTCGGCGTGTTCCTCGCCGGCATCTACGGCGGTTACTTCGGGGCCGCGCAGGGCGTCCTGGTGATGGGGCTCATGGGGGTGCTCATGAACGAGCACCTCCAGCGCATGAACGCCCTCAAGAACGTGCTGACGGCCTTCGTGAACCTGGTCGCCGGCGTCCTGTTCATCTTCATCGCCGACGTGGCGTGGCTCGCCGTCGCGCTGCTCGCGGTCGGGTCCGTCGTCGGGGGTCAGATCGGCGCGAAGGTCGGCCGCCGACTCCCACCGACCGCGCTGCGGGCGGTCATCGTGCTGGTGGGAGTGGCGGCCATCGTCCAACTGCTGGTGAAGGACTAGCCCTCGAACGACTTCGCGGCGGCCAGGAAGGCGTCGTTCTCCTCCGGCTCGCCGATCGTCACCCGCACGCCGTCACCGACGAACGCGCGCACGATCACCTTGTGCGCCAAGCAGTGCTCGTTGAACGCGGCGGTGCGCTCGCCCAGCGGCAGCCACACGAAGTTCGCCTGCGTCACCGGCACCTCGAACCCGGCCGCGATCAGCTCCGAGCGCACCCGCGCCCGCTCGCCGACGATCGCCCGGCACCGCGCCATCAGCTCGTCCTCGGCGTCCAGCGACGCGATCGCCGCCACCTGCGCCAACGCGTTCACGCTGAACGGCACGTAGACCTTGCGCAGCGTCTCGGCCACCGCCGGCGAGGCCACCGCGTACCCCACGCGCAGCCCGGCCAGGCCGTAGGCCTTGGAGAACGTCCGCAGCACGGCCACGTTGTCCCGGCCCGCCGCCCACTGCCGCTTGGCCAGCTCGACGCCGTCCGGGATCGCGTCGTCGTCCACGAACTCCCGGTAGGCCTCGTCGATCACGACCAGGGCGTCCCGCGGCACCCGCTCGATGAACCGCTCGATGTCCTCGGTGCGCAGCGCGGTGCCCGTGGGGTTGTTGGGGTTGCACACGAACACCAGCCGGGTCTTCGGCGTGATCGCGGCGGCCATGGCGTCGAGGTCCAGGCCGTGGCCCTCGGTCAGCGGCACGCGCACGGCCTGCGCGCCCACGACCTGGGTGATGATCGGGTAGGCCTCGAAGGACCGCCACGGGAACACCACCTCGTCGGCCTCCGTGCAGGTGGCCTGCACCACCTGCTGGCACAGCGTCACGGAACCGCAGCCGACGGCCACGTGCTCCGGAGCCACGCCGAGTTTCTGACCCAGGCGCGCCACGAGGTCGGTGGCGGCGGTGTCGGGGTAGCGGTTCACGGCGGTGGCCGCGTCCGCGATCGCCCGCACCACGCTGGGCAGCGGTCCGGCCGACACCTCGTTGCTCGCCAGCTTGATCGCGCCGGGGATGGTTTTGCCGGGCACGTAACTGGGTAGCGCGGAGAGGTCTGCGCGGGTTCGCACGGTCATCCGAGGGCTCCTTCCGGTTCTGACCAGGACGTTAGCCGCTCAAGACCCGGATGGGGCATACCGGCCGTCTGGTTGCTCACGTTGACTGCGGTTCACCTCCACGTGGAAGGGTTGCCCCATGACACCTACCCGCACCGAGACGCTCTCGCTCACCGACGGCCGCACGCTGCGGCTGACCGTCGCCGAGCCGGAGAACGTCGTCCGCGGCGGCATCGTCGTGCTGCACGAGGCGCGCGGCGTGACCGACACCGTCCGGGGACTGGTGAGCAGCCTGGCCGGCGAGGGGTGGCTCGCGGTCGCCCCGCACCTCTACCACGGGGCCGAGGACGAGCCGGCGGACGCGGACGAGCGGGCAGGCAGGCTGTCCGGCGAGTCGGTGCTGGCCGACACGGACGTGGCGTTCGTCTGGCTCGGGCAGCGCGGCGTGAGCGCCGACCGCCAGGGCGTGATGGGCTTCGACCTGGGCGGATCGGTCGCGATGGTGGTTGCGGGAAGCCGAAGCATCGGCGCCGCGGTGACCGTCGGCGGCGGCGGCATCCTCGCGCCGCTGGCCGAGGGGCTGCCGTCGCTGGTGGAGGTCGCGGAGGAGCTGACCTGCCCGTGGCTGGGGCTCTACGGCGACGACGACGCGGAGATCCCGTTCACGGACGTGGAGAAGCTCCGCGACGCCGCCGCGGCGGCCCCGGTGGCGACCGACGTGGTCCGCTTCCGGCACACCAGCCACCGCTTCGACACCACCCCGACGGCCAGCGCGGAAGCCTGGCAGCGGGCGCTCAACTGGTTCGACTCCCACCTGCGATGACGGCTCCTTATAAGAGTCTTTACAGCGGCTTGGAACCGGACGTGCTTCCCGGTACATCTAAGGAGTGCGTCCGGAACGCCGAGGCGGGCGCGGTGGCTGGGTAACGCGCGGCGCGGCTACGGCGAAGTGCGCAGTGCAGGGGGTAACTGATGAGCGACGGGAACACCGTTCCACTGACACATCCCGCACCACCGGTGAACGCGCCGTACCCGGTGCCGGACACGTCCACGACGCAGGTGATCACGCCGGCCGACCTGCCGCAGACCGCGGTGGGTCCCTTCGGCGCGCCCGTCGACGGGGCGACGGTGACGTTGAGCGCGCCGGCGCTGTCCGAGCAGCCGTCCTACGCGCCGGCCCCACCGTTCGTGCCGCCGCCCGCCGACGCGCCGACCCAGGTGACGACACCGCCGATCATCGACTCGCCGACCCAGGTGACGACGCCGCCGATCGCCGACGCGCCGACCTACGTGACGCCGCCGCCCGTCGCGCCGGCCCCCGCGACCCCGCAGGCTCCCGCCGACGCGCCGACCACGTCGACGGGTGCCCAGCCCGGCCCGGCCCCCGCGACCACGCCGACCGAGGCCACCCCGACCGTGACCACGCCGGCCGCGACCACCCCGACCGCGACCACCCCGACCGCGACCACGCCGGCCGCGACCACCCCGACGGGCACCGACCAGTCGGCGACCCAGGTGATCAAGCCGGAGACGCTCGCCGCCGCCAACCCGACCTTCGCCGACTCCGCCCAGACCGACCTCCAGAAGGCCACCACCGCCCTGGACGCGGTCGACAAGGGCGAGGTCAAGCTCGACCTGGACAAGCAGGCCGTGCAGGACCTGGTCAAGCTGATCACCCAGGCCCGCGACCTGGTCGACGGCGTGCACCGCACGGCCGTGGACAACCTCGACGTGGAGCTCAAGTTCGGCAACAACTGGGTCGGCGAGGCGATCAGCCGCCGGCTGCGCGAGGTGGCCGTCGGCGACGACCAGTCGGCCGTCGCCGTCATCGGCGACTTCCTGAACGTGCTGTTCGAGGTCGAGAAGACCATCCGCGACGCCGCCCGCAACCTGGAGGACGCGGACGACGAGGCCGCCGACGCGTTCGGCAAGGCCGGGGAGGTCAAGGGCCCGTGAGCGACCACAAGAACGGCAACAACGGCGACAACGGCAACAACAACGGTCAGCACAACGGCCACGACAAGCCCAGCGACCTCGGCCAGAAGGTCGACTGGATGACCTACTCGCACGAGGCCCTCTACAAGATGATCCACGAGGGCGTCGACCTGAAGGCCGCCGGTTCCGCGCAGGCCGACTGGACCGCCGTCGGCAAGCAGCTCGCCGACGTGCACGAGCTGCTCGCGCGCGCCATCGCCCAGTCCCAGCAGGCGTGGTCCGGCGAGTCGGCCGACCGCGCCCGGGAGGCGCTGGAGTCGGTGGAGAAGTGGGCGCTGAACACCAGCGACCACGCCGAGAACGTCGCCAAGTGCATCGGCGACGAGATCCAGCACGTCCAGACCGCGCGCGAGATGATGCCCGCGCCGGTCCCCGCGCCGCCGCTGCCCGACCCGGCCGTCCCGCCGGCCACCGGCGCCCCGACGCCGGTCGCCCCGACGCCCGTGCGCTCGCCGCTGGTCTCGGCCCGCCGCCCGCTGGTGGACGGCGGCTACGAGGACCGCCTGCCCATCGACAGCCTGCGCGAGCCGGTCGAGCCGGTGCCCGCGCCCACCGCGCCGACCAGCCCGTTCACCGGCATCGACCGGGTCGGCGCGCCCGCCGTGGACTCCGTGCTGACCGCCGACGCCTCGCACCGCCAGGCCGCCGAGGTCATGGCGATGTTCCAGCAGAACTCGTACCTGGTGGACCGGACCGTCCCGTCGTTCGTGCCGCCGCCCAACCCGGTGGCCGCGCCGACCACGCCGCCGGTGGCCCCGCCGACCGGTCCGGGCACGCCCCCGCCGGACACCTCCGGCGGCGGGCACGTCGTCGGAGGCCGGCCCCAGCCGCAGCCCGGCCGCGAGCACACCGCCCCCCAGCAGGGCCGCGGGTCCGGCGGGCGCGGCGGCTACGCGCCCGGCCGCATGCCCATGCCCGTCATGGGCGGCGCGGCCGGTGGCGGTGGCGGCGGCCCGCTGGGCAGCCCCGCGGCGAACCCCGGCTTCGTCGGCGACCGGACCGGCACCGCCCACCCGGGCAGCGTGACCAGCCAGTTCTCGTCGTCCAAGGCGGTCACCCCGCAGTCGGGCATGATCGGCGCGGCGCCGATGGCCGCCCCGCCGCCGGTCGCGGGCGGCTCCGCCGGGTCCAACGAGCGCAACCGGCCCGGGTACCTGGAGGAAGAGGACAACGTGTTCGGCGTCGACCGCAAGGCCGCACCCCCGGTGATCGGCCTGTGACCGACAGAGTCTTCCGGTTGAGCACCCTGGAGTTCTTCCTGCTCTGGCAGGCGGTCCACCGCGAGGCTCACCCGGTCCCGCTCGGCACCCGGCACTACGGCCACACCCAGCAGGAACGCGCGCGGCTCGTGGAGGCCACGTCCCGCGAGCTGTTCGCGCGCGGCCTGGGCACCGTGCAGCGGCCCGACGAGGAGCTGTACGGGGTCCTGCGCGGCCTCGCGGAGTTCGAGATCGGCCTGGAGGTCGTGTTCACCCGCGGGGGTGACCAGGCGCGCGGCCTGGCCACCGCCGCGTGGCACGGCGCGTTCGCGGGCCGGGTCGGCGAGCAGGTCCAGGTGACCGGGTTCCGGCCGACCGCGCTGGCCGCCACCACCGTCGGCACCCTCCCGCCCGCGCCGCCCGGCTCGGGCCGCTCGGTCAACGTCCGCTGGGACGACTACCTGGCGGCGGGCCGCGCCGGCGAGCAGGACGGCACCGAGGGCTTCCTGGACGTGCTGCGCCGCGCCGGCCTGCGCGAACCCGAGGCGAACACGCTCATGCGCGCCGTCACCACCCGCCGCGGCGGCGGCCAGGTCGGCGTGATCGCCCGCAACCGCAACGGCTACCTGCACCCGACCGGCGACACCGTGTCGTGGCTGGACACCGCCGACGGCCGGTACCTGGTCCGCCGCGACGGCACGTGGCTCGTCGTCGCGCCCGTGGACGCCGCGCGCCTCGCCTCGGCCGTGGAACACCTGGTGGCGGGCGCCAGCCGCAACTGAACCGGTGTGTGGTTGGCGACTGTGGTTCCGGGCGCTCCGATGAGCTAGGAACTTCAGGTATGACCGACATGCGTGCCGGCACCGCCGCCGGCGAGGCAGAGCTGCTGTGGCGTCCCGACCCCGACCGGGTCGCGGACAGCCGCATGGCCGCGTTCCGCACCTGGCTCGCCGACGTGAAGGGCCTCTCCTTCGCCGACTACTCGGAGCTCTACGAGTGGTCCGTCACCGACCTGGAGGCGTTCTGGGGCGCTCTCGCCGAGTTCTTCGAGGTGGCGTTCCACAGCGCGCCCACGGCCGTCCTGGGCGCCCGGGCGATGCCCGGCGCGGAGTGGTTCCCCGGCGCGACCCTGAACTACGCCGAGCACGCGTTGCGGCACGACACCGACGACCTCGCCGTGATCTTCCACCGCGAGGACGGGCTGGCGTCCCAGCTGACCTACCGCGAGCTGCGCCGCCGGGTGGCCGCTGTGCGCGCCGGGTTCGTGGAGCTGGGCGTGGGCCGGGGCGACCGCGTGGTGGCCCTGGTGCCCAACTCGCCGGAGGCCCTGATCGCGTTCCTGGCGGCGGCGTCGCTGGGCGCGGTGTGGTCGTCGTGCTCGCCGGACTTCGGCGCGCGGGCGATCGCCGACCGGTTCACCCAGATCGAGCCGACCGTGCTGGTCGCCGTGGACGGGTACCGGTACAACGGGCGCGGGTTCGACGTGCGGCCGACGGTGGAGAAGCTGCGGGCGGAGATCCCGTCCCTGCGCGCCACCGTGCTGGTCGACTACCTGGGCGGCACCCTGCCCGGGACGGTCGCGTGGGACGCGCTGCTCCGCGAGCACGCCGACGCCGACCTGGCGTTCGAGCCGGTGCCGTTCGACCACCCGCTGTGGGTGCTGTACTCGTCCGGCACGACCGGCCTGCCCAAGGGCATCGTCCAGGGGCACGGCGGGATCGTGCTGGAGCACCTGAAGATGCTGGCGCTGCACAGCGACCTCGGTCCGGGCGACCGGTTCTTCTGGTTCACCACGACCGGCTGGATGATGTGGAACTTCCTGGTGTCCGGCCTGCTGGTGGGCACCACGATCGTGCTGTTCGACGGCAGCCCCGCGCACCCGGACCTGTCGGTCCTGTGGCACCTGGCCGAACAGCACCGGGTGACGTACTTCGGCACGTCCGCCCCGTACATCCAGTCGTGCCTCAAGGAGGACCTGAAGCCCGCGGCCCGCTACGACCTCACGGGCCTGAAGGTGGTCGGCTCCACCGGCGCGCCGCTGACGCCCGAGGGCTTCCGCTGGATCGCCGACGCGGTCGGGCGGGACGTCCAGATCGCCTCGGTGTCCGGCGGCACGGACCTGTGCACCGCGTTCGTCGCCGCCGCGCCGGACCTGCCGGTGTGGCTGGGCGAGCTGTCGTGCCGGGCGCTGGGCGCGGCCGTGCGGGCGTACGACGAGGCCGGGACCGAGGTGGTCGACCAGGTGGGTGAACTGGTGATCACCGAGCCGATGCCGTCCATGCCGGTGTTCTTCTGGGGCGACGAGGACGGGTCGAGGCTGCGCGAGGCGTACTTCGACACGTACCCGGGCGTGTGGCGGCACGGCGACTGGATCCGCGTCACACCGCGGGGTTCGGCGGTCATCTACGGCCGCAGCGACTCCACCCTCAACCGCGGTGGCGTCCGGATGGGGACCAGCGAGTTCTACCGGGTCGTCGAGGGCGTCGAGGGCGTGCTGGACTCGCTGGTGATCGACACGTCCGGTGCGGGGCAGACGGACGGCGAACTGCTGTGCTTCCTGGTCCTGGCCCCCGGCGTCGACCTGTCGGCCGTCGAACCGCTCCTGAAGAGCGAACTGCGCACGAACCTGTCCCCACGCCACGTCCCGAACCGCTTCATCGCCGTGGAAGAGGTCCCGAGGACCCTGAACGGCAAGAAGTGCGAGGTCCCGGTGAAGAAGATCCTGGCCGGAACCCCGCCGGAGAAGGCCGTGAGCAGGGACGCCCTGCGCAATCCGGACGCGCTGACCCCGTTCCTGGCGCTGGCGTCGGAATGATCGAGGGAGACGTACGCCACAAGTGCGCCTCCTGAACCCCCGGTGAACGCCCCCTCCACACCCCCTGACCAGCGCGGACGGGTGTAGGAGGGGGGCGTTTTGCTAGTAGGGCACCGGCATGTGTAACCTATGCGTCGTACCGCAGGGCTCCGGGAGGCTTCGCCTAGTCTGGTCTATGGCGCCGCACTGCTAATGCGGTTTGGGTTTACCGCCCATCCCGGGTTCAAATCCCGGAGCCTCCGCAACACCCGACCCCGGTCGGGTGACAACTGAAGAACGATGCGCTCGTAGCTCAACGGATAGAGCATCTGACTACGGATCAGAAGGTTACAGGTTCGAATCCTGTCGAGCGCGCTCCTCAAGAACCGCCGCGAGAACCTCGCGGCGGTTTCTTGTTTCGTCCCCTACCCGCCGCAAACCCGCGCGACGGGCTGTGCGTCCTGGTACACGTCCCACACCGTCCACCCGGCAGAGACCAACGACACAACGGCGCCCAGCGCGAGGACGACGACAAGCACCACACCAAGAGGGCGAACCGCCGCCCTCCCCACCAGAGCCACCCCCACGACAGCCACGACCGCAGCCGCGACACCACTCCACGCGTAGACGTACGAACTGGCCGGCACCGGCAGGGAGCCGTCACACAGGTGCGCCGTGCGCTGGTTAAACGCCGCTAGCACCGCGTGCGCCTGCGCACTGAGCAGCACGCTCCCCACAGCGGCAAGAACCGCCACACCGGCCCAAGGTCTCCACCTGACCCCGGTGGTCATTCCGCCTCCCAATGCAGGTCGTCAAGCGCCTCGGCCACCCGACGTTCGACGTCCTCGTAGTCCTTCGCGGATTCGCGCAGCTTCTCGGCCGCCTCGGCCGTCCGCTCGATGACACCGACGAGGTGATCGGACCAAGCCTGCCGGCACTCGGCGAGCGCCCCGGACGAGAGCCAGCCCGGGTTGGCCGACGCGGCGGTCGAGCTGGGTTCGAGTGAGTTGACGACGTTCTCACGCGCGCTCGCGACCGCGTCGTCCACGTCGTCGGCTGCTTGGCGCAGTGCGCCGGGGTTGACGTTGATGCTCATCGAACGTCACCTCTCCGCCGGGTCGACGCGCACGACGATGAACTGCTGCTCGCCCAAGCCCTGCTCGATGTGCCTCTCCCGACCTTGCAGGCTGAGGTTCACCTTGTTGTCCGAATGCTGGGTGTAGTGGACGACACCATCGGGTGTGACGGAGGTGACGACCGCGGTGTGGTGGATGTCGCCGGTCTTCGGATCGTCGCTGGTGCCCTCTTGTTTGAGGAAGATGAGGTCGCCCGGCCGGGCCTCGTTGAGCGGCACCTCATGACTCATGGTTTCGGTGGTCAGGTATTCGTGCAGTTGGTTCGCACCGGCCCAGCTGTGGGTGGGGCGACCGAGCTTCCACATCGAGTCGTCGGTCCAGTCGCTGTTCTCCTCCATCCCAGCGTGCTTCATGGCCACAGAGGCGAATTGGGTGCAGTTGTTGTCGTACTTGTCGATGGACGTGTCGTTCCAGTGCTCGAGGCTGAACCTGACCATCTCCACGCGGTCGAGCGGACCGGGGCCCCGCAACCTCTGCTTCACGTCCTCGGGTACGCCCTCGAGGTCGGCGAGTTCGACGGGCACCGCGAGTTCGAGTTCGCGGCGCTGGGCGTCCGAGAGCGCATCCCACCAGGCGGCCACCGTCGTCGGGTCCTGGCCATGGGGCATCGAGAAGTGGAGCATCGTGATCTCGGCCTGCGAGGCCACCGCCTGGAACTCGTCCAACGCGCGCTTCGCATCGGTGACCGAGGTCGCACCCGTCAGCCTGGCAAGTTGTTTCGCGGCCAGGTCGTCGGCTTGTGTCGCGCCCTCAACGGCGTCGCGGATCATCCGGTCCACGACGGGTTTGTGCTCCATCGCCTCGGTGTAGCCGTTGTCGCCCTGGGAGTCGGGATGGTCGTAGGGCGAAGTGGTCCCATCGTCGTTCACCCTCAGGTTGTGCCTGCCATGTCGGCCGCGCCGGCAAGTTGCCGTTGCGCGACCTCAACCGCCTGGGCGAGACCTTCAAGCACCATCGCGACACTGCGCATCAGGTCCGACGCGCAGTCGTATTGCGTGGCGAGCTCACCCAGCACCTTCCCGGCTGCCTCTCCCACCTTGTCTTGCCAGTGCTCGTCCAGCTTGTCCTTGCCCTGGTCACGGATGTCCTTGCCGGCGTACACCGCCTGGTCCGCGAAGTTTCGCCACCCTTTGGCGGCGTCTTCCCAAGCGGCCCAGTCGGCGTCGCGCAACTGCACCATGCTGACCACAAGTCCCCCCTGCGGTACTCGACGTTGATCACTCAACGTGTTCCTGCGGTGACTATAGGGAACTTTTCGTGCGCGGAAGAGGCGTTCGGCAACGCAGATGTGGTGAAGCGTGACCGGCTCGGTCAGAGCAAAGGGGTGGTGCCTGCACCACCACGGGTCGGGCGCTGTCGAGATGTTCGACGCCCGCCCTCCTTCTTAGGTTCGACCTCGACAATCTCGAAGCGTTGAGGGGGACCGGAATGCGGTGGATCGGTGTCGTCGCGGCTGTCGCGGCTGTCGCGGTGGCTGTGGGGTTGGGTGGGCAGGCGGGTGCGGCTCCTGGTGGGGCCGGGGTGGCTGGGGTTCGGCAGGCCATGGACGAGGTCGTGGCGGCCGGTGGGGTCGGTGTGGTGGTTCGGGTCAGTGATCGGCGGGGCGAGTGGAGTGGTAGTGCCGGGGCTCGGGCGTTGGGGAGTTCGGTGAAGCCGTTGCCCGGCGGGCGGTTCCGGGCCGGGAGCATCACCAAGACGTTCGTGGCGACCGTGGTGTTGCAGCTCGTGGGTGAGGGGAAGGTCCGGCTGGACGAACCGGTCGCCGACCACCTGCCCCGGTTCGGGCTCGACCGCCGCATCACGGTCCGCATGCTGTTGCAGCACACCAGCGGCCTCTTCAACTACACCGGCGACGTGAAGGCCGACGGCACGCCCGACCCCGGCCTCCCCCTGTGGGGCCGCGAGTACGTCGAGAACCTGTTCCGCACCTACGAAGCCGACGACCTCGTCCGCACCGCCCTCGCCAAGCCCGCGCGGTTCGAGCCGGGCGCCCGCTACGCCTACTCCAACACCAACTACGCCCTCCTCGGCCTGCTCGTCGAGAAGGTCACCGGCACCGGGTACGCCACCCAGGTCGAACGGCGCATCCTCAAGCCCCTCGGCCTGCACGACACCACCCTGCCCGGCACGCGCACCGGAATCCCCGGCCCGCACGCCCACGGCTACATGGCCTTCCCCGAGAACGGCCGGCTCCAGGTCGTCGACATCACCCGGATGAACCCGTCCTGGGCGGGCGCGGCGGGCGAGATCATCTCGACCACCGGGGACCTCGACGCGTTCCTCACCGCCCTGCTCGGCGGCCGGCTCCTGCGGCCCGACCTGCTGGCGCAGATGCGCACCTCCCTGCCGACGCCGGTGCCCGGCGAGCGGATCGGGCTCGGCCTGTTCCGCAACGACTTCGCCCCCGGCTGCACCGCCTTCGGCCACACCGGCGGCACCCAGAGCGCGACCTCGTACATGTACGGCACGGCCGACGGCACCCGTCGCGTCGAGTTCTCGATCACCCACGGCGCGATCGACCCGTTCGACCCGGCGACGCGACAGCGGTTCGAGGCCGCCCACAAGAAGCTCGCGGCCACCGCGCTCTGCGGCGAGTAAGCACGAAAGCGAGAACCGCCGCGAGGGCGTCGCGGCGGTTCTCGTGCGCAGGGTCGGAACCCGCTCAGGGGCGCTGCCAGATCTGGTACGGCAGGCCCTTCTTGCCGTTGACCACGATCCGGATGTACGGGTTGTTCATCTTGATGCAGCCGTACTTGATGATGCAGTTCTCCACCTTGCCCTGCATCGTGGACGCGTAGTGCGGCGTGTTCTTACCGCTCTGCGTGTTGCTCACCAAGCCACGGTCGTAGTTGAAGCCGTCGTTGTTCTTGATGTAGTGCCGGCGCTCCTTGATCGTCACCTTGCCGCTCGCCGACCAGCAGTAGTGCAGCACCTTGTGCCACTCGAACGCCTTCGCGCCCAACACGGTCCTGTAGGAGATGTAGCGGTCCGCGCGGTGGCAGCCGGACTTGCCGGCCTTCCCGGCCGTCGCGGTGGACACCTCGTGGACCTTCGTCTTGGCCGGGTCGACGACCTGGCGCGCCACGTCGCGGTTCTTCGCCAGCGCCTTGCGGTCGGCGTCGGTGAGCTTGCCGGTGCGGGCGAGGTTGTCCAGCGCGCTCACGGTCTCCGCGCCCAGGCTCGCGCGGTCGGCCTGCGTCGCGGCGACGGGGACGATCTCGGGGGCCCGGTCGGACGCGCTCAGCGCCACCGCTCCCAGCACGCCGGCGACGGCCAGCGCCAGGGCCGACTTCTTGCCGAACCTCTTGAGCAGGGTGATCAAAGCCTTCTCCTCGGTAGGGGTGACGAGCGGAGGTCGCTCGACTCGAAGGCAATCCGTGCGAACCGGTGTCCGACAAGCGGCTCCGACGCTCCCGGACTGTCCCGGACGACCGAGCCGTGTCAAACATGCTTGACACCATGTCGCCCCTGCTTGACACTGACTCGTGTCAGGTTTTCTTTACATCCACGGGGGTCGGCGTGTCGTACGAAGAGCGCGGGACATGGGTGTACCTGCTGGTCACCGTCGGGACGTGGGCCGCGTACGCGGTCGTCCTGCTCAACCGGGACGGCCCGCTGGCCGACGTCGCCTACAAGGGCGCGCTGCTGTGGGCGATCGGCCTTGCCATCGTCGGGACCGTCGTCGCGCGCATCCTGGTCGAGATCTTCACGCGCGGCGACCAGAAGACCGACGAGCGGGACCGGGACGTCAACCGGCGCGGCGAGTACGTCGCCGGGACCGTGCTCGGGGTCGCCATGGTCGGCCCGCTCGCGCTGACCCTCGCCGAGGCCCGGCACTTCTGGATCGCCAACGCGATGTACGCGGCGTTCGTCCTCGCGGCGGTCGTCGGCAGCGTCGTCAAGCTCGTCGCGTACCGGCGGGGGTTCTGAGTGGGCAAGCCGACGAAGGTCACCAACTCGATCCGGGCGCTGCGGTTCGCGCACGGGGAGATGACGCAGGCGGAGCTGGCCAAGGCCGTCGACGTCACCCGCCAGACCATCATCGCCATCGAGCAGGGCCGGTACTCGCCCTCGCTGGAGATGGCGTTCCAGATCGCGCGCGTGTTCGGCGTGCCGCTGACCGACGTGTTCCAGTACCCGGAGGAGTGAGCCAGGTGAAGGCCGTTGTGCACCAACGCTACGGAGCGCCCGAGGACGTGCTCGTCGTGCGGGACGTCGAGCCGCCCGAGCCGCGCGCCGGGGAGGTGCTGGTCCGGGTCGCGGCGGTGCCCCTGTCCGGCACGGACTGGCACCTCGTCCGCGGCCTGCCGTACGTGGCCCGGTTCGCCACCGGACTGCGAAGACCGCGCGCCCGGTTCTTCGGGCTCGAACTCGCCGGCACGGTCGAGGCCGTCGGCGCCGGGGTCACCGCGTTCGAGCCGGGGGACGAGGTGTTCGGCTGGCACGCCGGCACCTGCGCCGAACTGGTGGCCGTGCCCGCGGACCAGCTCGTCGCCAAGCCCGCGAACCTCACGCCGGACCAGGCCGCCGCCGTCCCGATCTCCGCCTTCACCGCGCTCCAGGCGGTCCGGGCGGCGACCGGCCGGGAGCTGCTGATCTCCGGCGCGTCCGGCGGCGTCGGCACGTACGCGGTCCAGATCGCCAAGGCGCGGGGCGCGGAGGTGACCGGGATCTGCGGGCCGGCCAAGGCGGACCTGGTGCGCGACCTCGGCGCGGACCGCGTTCTCGACCACACCCGCGGCGAGTGGGGCGGCCGGTACGACTCTCTCATCGACGTCTACGGCAACCCGTCCCTCAAGGACTGCGGACGCGTCCTCAAGCCCGGCGGGACGCTCGTCCTGGTCGGCGGCACGGGCGGCAAGTGGTTCATGGGCACCGACCGGTGGTTGCGCGCCCTGCTCGCCGCGCCGTTCCGCCACTTCAAGGTGAAGGTCCTGGTGCACAAGGACAGCCGGGACGACCTCCTCGCCCTCAAGGACCTCATCGAAGCCGGCGACGTGCGTCCGGTGCTGGACCGGGCCTACCCGCTCGACGAGGTCCCGCGCGCCATCGAGGACGTGCGTCGCGGTGTCGTGCGCGGCCAGGCCGTGATCAGCCTCGCAGCTCCGCCAGCACCCCGTCGGTGAACGGCGTCCACGCCGCCACCGCCCACTCGCCGAACGGCCGGTCGGCCAGCGCCACGCACGCCGCGCCGGCGTCCGGGTCGATCCACAGGAACGTGCCGCTCTGACCGAAGTGGCCGGCGGTCCGCGGCGAGCTGGTCGTCCCGGTCCAGTGCGGCGACTTGTCCGCCCGGACCTCGAAACCCAGGCCCCAGGCGTTGTCCTTCTGCATGCCGTAGCCGGGCAGGACACCGCGCAGGCCGGGGAACGCCACGGACACCGCCTCGGCCACCAGCCCGGCGGAGACCAGCTTCGGGGCCTGCACCTCGGCGGCGAAGCGGACCAGGTCGTCCACGGTGGACGTGGCGCCGGCGGCGGGGGAGGCGTCCAAAGTGGACGAGGTCATGCCCAGCGGCGTGAACACGGCCTCCGCCAGGTAGTCCGCGAACGGGATGTCGGTGGCGGCGGCCACGGTGTCCGCCATCAGCTCGAAGCCGGTGTTGGAGTAGATCCGCTTGGCGCCGGGCGCGGCCTGCACCGCGGCGGAGTCGAACGCCAGCCCGGACGTGTGCGCGATCAGGTGGCGCAGCGTCGAACCCTCCGGCCCGGCCGGCTGGTCCCACTCCACCGCCCCCTCCTCCACGGCCACCAGCACCGCGTACGCCGTGAGCAGCTTCGTCACCGAGGCCAGGGGGAAGCGGTGGTCGGTGGGGCCGGTCGCGCCGAGCACCCGCCCGGAGGCGTCGACGACCGCGGCCGCCGCCGTCTCGACCGGCCACCGGGACACCGCGTGCAGACTCTCCATGCCGCAGACTCTGCCATGTGTCACCCCGTGAGCTGGTCGTGCTCGGCACCGCGAGCCAGGTACCCACCCGCACCCGCGCCCACAACGGCTACCTGCTGCGGTGGGACGACGAGGGATTCCTGTTCGACCCCGGCGAGGGCACGCAGCGCCAGATGCTGATGGCCGGCGTGGCCGCGCGGGACGTCACCCGCCTGTGCGTCACGCACTTCCACGGCGACCACTGCCTGGGCGTGCCCGGCGTGGTGCAACGCCTGTCCCTCGACCGCGCGCCGCACCCGGTGCACGCCTACTACCCGGCGTCCGGCGAGGAGTACTTCGGGCGGTTGCGGCACGCGAGCTCGTTCTTCGACACCCTGGACCTGCGCGAGGTGCCGGTGGACGGTCCGGGCGTGGTCGCGGAGGGCCCGTTCGGCGTCCTGGAGGCCCGGCGGCTGGACCACGTGATCGAGACCTACGGCTACCGCCTGGTCGAACCGGACGGCCGGCGCATGGTCCCCGAGCTGCTGGCGGCGCGCGGCATCAGCGGCCCGGCCGTGCGGGCGCTGGAACCGCCGCTGCTGGACGAGGTCAGCGTGCGGCGGCCGGGGCAGCGGTTCGCGTTCGTCATGGACACGCGGCTGTGCGACGGGGTGTACGAGCTGGCGGACGGCGCGGACCTGCTGGTGATCGAGTCGACGTTCCTGCACGCGGACGAGCGGCTGGCGGTCGACTACGGCCACCTGACCGCGCGGCAGGCGGCGCGGGTGGCGGCCGAGTGCGGGGTGCGCAAGCTGGTGCTGACGCACTTCTCGCAGCGCTACACCGACCCGGGGGCGTTCCGGGCGGAGGCGGCGGAGCTGTTCGACGGCGAGTTGGTGGTCGCCGCCGACCTGGACCGGGTACCGGTGCCCAAACGACGCTGACCACCCGCCACCCAATCAACCGCCACCCGCGCCCTGCCCCCGCTGCCCGACCCGTTCGCCCCCCGGCCGCGCGCCCGGGTCAGTGGCGGCGTTCGGCGGCCCACTGGTCGGCGACGATCTCCGCCAAGCCCGACTCGCGCGGCTCCCAGCCCAGGCCGCGCAGCCTCGCCGTGTCGGCCCGCAGCTCGCGCGTCTCGCCGGGGTGGGCGGGGCGGCGGACGACCTCGACCGGGTGCCCGGTGACCCGTTCGACCGCCGCCACCACCTCGGTCACGCTCGCCGGGGTCGCCCCGACGTTGTAGGCCGCGCACCGACCCGGCTCGGCGGTCTCCAGGGCCACCACGAACGCCCGGGCCGCGTCGCGGACGTGGACGAAGTCGCGCACCGCCATCCCGTCCCCGAAGACCTCCAGCGACGGCAACCGGCCCGCCGCCACCCCGCACGCCCGCGTCACCAGCCGCGTGTCGTCCCGGTCGCCGCCGCCGGCGATGTTGAACAACCTCAGCACCGCCCCCGCGACCCCGGTCCGCGCGGACCACGTGACGGCGTCCTCGGCGGCGGCTTTCGTGGCCGCGTAAGGGTTCGTCGGCATCCGCGGGTGGTCCTCGGCCAGCACCGGGCCGCACGGCGTCCCGTACACCCCCGCCGTGGACGCCAGGACGAACCGGGGCGCGCCCGCGCGGAGCAGCCGCAGCGTGCCGGTCACGTTGACGTCGTAGTAGTCGAGGGGATTGTTGAACGATTCCCTGATCCGCACGAGCGCCGCCAGGTGCACCACCCCGTCGCACGCCGGCACCTCGGCGGAGCGGACGTCGCCCGCGAACGGCACCACTTCGTGCCCGGCCCCGGTGAGCTGTTCGACAACGGAACGACCCAGGTAACCCCGGCTGCCGGTGACCAGAACACGCATGCCGGACATCCCAACACGATCACCCGGTCGGCGACGCACAGGCCCGCAACCACCCGGTCGGGTGTCAGCGAACCGGTGGAAATTGACCCTAAAGGTGTTGTTGGCGGCGGCCGATACAACCCAAGTGAGTTACCCGCACCCAGCCATGCACACGAGCATCGAGGGCGTTCTCGCGGAACACGCCGTGCACGAGGCCAAGCGGCAGCGCTTCCTGGAGACCGCCGCGGCGATCGTCGCCGCCGCACCGCCGTCGCTCGACGACACGCTGCTCGGCCTCCTCCTCCAGGTGCCCCAGACCGACCACCGCAAGGCCTTCCTGATCCAGGTTGACCAGGTGCTTCGCGCCGCCGCTCGATGATCTCGCGCGGCGGGTTCCACCGCCATCGGCAAGTTTCATCCGGTCGTTGCCAGACCGTGCTAGGCCGATCCACTCGCGGACCTCTACAGTGCGTGACACCCGGCGCTCGCCGGTTGTCTCGTCTGCTTCTCATAAAGCGAGTTCTCGGCGATGGATCATGTCCTTTCCGCGCTCCACGCGCGCCTCGGCACCTTGTTCGGCGACCGGCTGGTCGTGCTCGCGGGCGGTACTCGGCTGAGTACGCGCGCCGGTGAGCTGCACCAGCTGGGCGCCCGCCATACGCTCGTGCTCTCGACGGACGACCACGCGCCGCTGCACGACTCCGAGGTGGCCCGCTGGGTGCCGCTGGGCATCGCGGGCGGGTTCGTCGCCGTCGAGCAGAACCGCCTGACCAAGCTGCTCACCTCGCCCAACCGCCGCGTCCGCGAGGTCCTGGAGGACTTCGACCCGACCGGCGACGCGCTGGTGATCAGCACCCCCTACGTGCACACGCCCGAGTTCGCTGGCCGGCCCGTGCTCAACGCGCGCCGCCCCGAATGGGTGGACCTGGAGAACAAGACCACGATCGACGCGCTGTGGGACGAGCTGTCCGCGCCGCGCGCCCCGGCCGTGGTGCTGGACCTCGACTTCGAGGGCCTGTGGGACGCCACGCTCAAGCTCGACCGCGGCGCGGGCGTCGTCTGGTCCGGCGACGGCCCGGCGATCAACGGCGGCGCGAACTTCGTGCGCCGCGTCCGCAACCGCGAGGAGGCCCTGGACGCGTTCCAGGTGCTCGCGCCCAAGTGCGAGTTCGTGCGGGTGATGCCGTTCCTGGAGGGCATCCCGGTCAGCGTGCACGGCATCGTCTTCCCGGACGGCACCGCCGTGCTGCGCCCGATCGAGATGGTCGTCCCGCGCCGCGCGGGCCAAGCCCGGTTCCTCTACGCGGGCTGCGCGTCGTACTACGACCCGCCCACCCGCATCCGCGAGGAGATGCGCAACCTGGCTCGCCGCGTCGGCGAGCGCCTGCGCGAGACGGTCGACTACCGCGGCACGTTCACCCTCGACGGCATCGCCACCGCCGACGGCTTCCTGCCCACCGAGATCAACACCCGGTACGGCGGCGCGATGGTGTGCTTCGAGGACGCCCTGCCGCAGTTGCCGCTGGCGCTGGTGCAGGTCGCCCTGGTCGCCGGGCACGACCTGGGCGTGTCGTCCATCGAGTTCGAGGAGCTGCTGGTCGGGGCGGCGGACGCGTTCCGGCACGGCTCGGTCGGCGCGAACGTGCGCGCGCTCAACCCGACCGAGACGGTGGAACGCCCGATCGTGTTCACCGAGTGGTCGTGCCGCTTCGCCCACCCCGACGAGACCCCGCACGGCTACCTGCGGCTGCGCCCGTCGCCGCTGGGGGCCCGGCTGGAGCTGGACTTCGTCGCCGACCAGCTCAACCCGGGCCGGCCGGTGGTGGCGCTGACGGTGGCCGCCTTCGCCCTGGCCGACCAGGAGTGGGGCACCGCCCTGGGCCCGCTGGAGCCGGCCGTCCCGGTCGCGGTCGAGGACGAGGTCCTGGCCCCGGTGGTCGAGCTGGGCGCGGTCACGGCCTAGGCGCCCGTCGGACCCCTCGGCGGACGGGTCAGCCGTAGGCCGCGCGGAACGCGTACCGGAAGCCCATCAGCTGCGCCGTCACGGCGGGCGGCTGGTGGGCCGGGTACGCGCCGCTCTCGTAGCGGGCCAGTTCCCCGGGGTCGCCCTGCGCGAGGGCGTAGGCCCACGTGTCGTCCGTGCCCTCGTCCAGCAGCAGGTGCAGGGCCACGCACGCCGCCTCCACCAGCAACTGCGGGTGGGTGCCGGCGAACGCGATGCCCTGCGCCACGTCCACGACGTGCTTGGGCACCACCTCGGGCACCGCGACGGCCAGGGCGAGCGCGCACGCCACCTCCGCACCGGCCAGCGCGTCGAACACCTTCGGCGCGCCCTTCGCGACGGCGTACCGCGTCTGGGTGATCCAGTCCGGCGGCAGGCGCGGCAGCTCGCGGCGCACCGGGTTCCAGTGGCGGCGGGTCCGCTTGCCGTCGTCGGTGAACCCGGCACCCGCCAGGGCCATCGCGGCCAGCAGGAACACCACCCGGTCCCGCGCCGCGCCGGGCACCTTGTAGTTGGCCGCCAGCTCGACCAGGAACGGCACGGCGTGGAAGCTCGCCTCCGACACCGTGTCGTCGTCCAACAGCCGGCTCTCCAGCTCGCCCACCGCCTCAAGATCACCCTCGGCGGTGCGGCGCAGCAGGTCATCGACACCGCGGCCGTGGTCCAATTCGGACCACGGCACTTTGTCCAAGCCGCGCAACGGGTCTGGTCGTTGCCAGGCGGGTGGCAGCGCTGCATCCAATTGCCGCTCCTTCGTCGCGGAGGCTCGGCCGCCGGCCTCGCGTGCGGGGCAAGCTACGTGATCCACCCGGCCGGCACCCGGCAACCGCGCACGGGGGATTTGGTGTCGCGCCGTAGGATCGCCGGGTGCGCGGACCCAGCTACAAGGTCGTCGACCTGTTCTCCGGCGCGGGCGGGATGAGCCTCGGGTTCCAAGCGCACCGCGACTTCACCGTGGTCGGCGCGGCCGACGCGCAGATCGGCAAGCCGTCGTCGCGGCTGGGCTCGTTGCGCTGCAACGGGACCTACCGCGAGAACATCGGCGTGGACCCGCTCCAGGTGGACCTCGGCCGGCTCGACCCCGCCGTGCTGCGGCAGGTCTGGAACCTGCGCCGGGGCGAGCTGGACGTGCTGGTCGCCTGCCCGCCGTGCTCCGGCTTCACCCGCATCTCGCCCGCCAACCACCTGCGCGACGACCCGCGCAACTCGCTGGTCGGCCGGGTCGCGGCGTACGTGGCGGAGTTCCGGCCGCGGGTCATGCTGCTGGAGAACGCCCGTGAGCTGGTCAAGGGCAAGCAGCGCCACCACCTGGACGGCCTGGTCGACCAGCTCGTCGAACTCGGGTACGAAGTCGACGCGAGCTGCCACATGCTGTCCCGCTTCGGGCTGCCGCAGCTGCGCGAGCGCGCGATGGTCGTCGCCGTGGACACCGGCGTCCCGCTGCGCACCATGGAGGACCTCTGGTCGGGCTGGGAGGTCCGGCCCGGCGCGGTGACCGTCCGGCGCGCGATCGGCAAGTTGCCGCCGGTCGAGGCGGGCGTGGCGGACCCCGAGGACGCGATGCACGTGTCGCCGTCGTTCCGCAGCGCGAAGTCCCTCGAACGCATGATGGCGATCCCGGCCGACGGCGGCTCGTGGGGCGACCTGGTCGGGTCGCCCGCCGAGGAGCTGCTGAACCCGGCGCAGCGCAAGATCATCGACGACGGCAAGTGGGGGTCCCACCCGGACGTCTACGGGCGCATGTGGTGGGACGAGCCGGCGCGGACCATCAAGCGCGAGTGCGGGCACGTCGGCAACGGCCGGTACGCGCACCCCGTGCAGCACCGGCTGTGCACGGTCCGGGAGATGGCGCTGTTGCAGGGGTTCCCGCGCAAGTTCCGGTTCGACGTGTCCATCATCGGCAACGCTTACCGCCACTTGGGCGATGCCGTTCCCCCGTTGGTGTCATACCAGCTCGCGGCGTTGTGCAAGTGGATCCTGAGTGGACAGCCGCCGACCGCGAAGGACCTGTGCCTGCCCGGGACCTCGTTGCGCGTGGGGGACATCCGGCCGATCGGCGCGGCCGAACTGGTCGCCTAGATCACTTTTCGGCAACGGACCGGCGTCGGTTTGTTCCTACGGGTTTCCGCGTCGGTGGTCCACACCAGTCCTGACCTGCGGTGATCTGTTCCGCGTGTACTGGTCGAGACCTTTCGCCGGTAGGCGAAACGGCCGTCCGGCCCAAGCGTGGGCCCTCTGTCGATCGTCCCTTGTGGACTGTCCACTCGCGTTTTGGCTGCTCGTAGCCACTGCTACACAGAGTGTCACCCACACCTGTTCGGGGGTAACCCGATCGGATAGTGTTCCGCCGATTCCTGTCGATTCGGTGTCGGAGCCCCTGCCAGGCGGTCCCCCGAAGACGACTCGAAGCCCGCCGCCTCGAACCACACCAACGGGCTACTCGCGAGCCTCAAGGAGACACATGGCACCCCGGTTGACCCTGAAGCGCGTAGGGGCTGCGGTCCTTGGCGCCTCTCTGTTCGCTCTGACCACCGCGCTCCCCGCCGTCGCCGAAGCGGTCGAGGTGAAGCCGCACCCGTCCGCCGACATCCAGGGCATGGGCGTGCACCTGCAGAAGAAGAAGGCGGACGGCAAGCTTGAGGACTACGAGGGCGGAAAGCCGGTCAACACCGAGCTGATCGGCCTCCTGATCAAGGAGGGCGGCGAGAAGGACACCGCTGTCGCCTACTGCGTCGAGCTGCCCACCGGCTTGGAAGACGGCACCCCGCTGATCGAGGCCCCGTGGGGCGACCACCCCAACCCGGACTCCACGTTCCCCGAGAACGCGGCCCAGGTGAACTGGATCCTCCACCACAGCTACCCGAAGCTGCCCTACAAGGACGTGGCGAAGGAGCTGGGCGCCGAGGGTGCCAAGGAGAGCTCGGTGATCGCGGCCACGCAGGCCGCCATCTGGCACTTCACCGACGGTGTCGTGCTCAAGGAGAGCGACCCGACGGTCGAGCCGGACGACGTCGACGCCGACGTGCTCGCCATGTACAAGAAGCTCACGGAGAACAACCCGGGCCTCGACCAGGAGCCCAACCCGACGCTGAAGATCGACCCGAAGGAGCTGGAGGGCAAGGCCGGCACGCTGATCGGCCCGTTCGTCATCAGCACCACGACGGTCAAGGGCACCATCGAGGCGAACCTGCCGACCGGCGTCACGTTCACCGACAAGGACGGCAAGGAGCTCGCCGTCGCCGCGAACGGTGACTTCCGCGCCGCCTCCCAGGTCAACATCGCCGAGGTCTACGTCAAGGTCGCCGAGGGCGTCGCTCCGGGCGAGGTCGAGTTCACCGTCCGCGCCACCGCGGAGCTGCAGCACGGCCGCCTGTTCGTGGGCAAGGACGGCAAGAAGACGCAGTCGCTGGTGATCGCCAAGCCGACCCCGGCGTCGGTCAAGGACACCGCGAAGGTCAAGTGGGTCGAGAACGTCAAGCCGACCACGCCGTCGGAGACCACGACGACGACCACCACCACGACCACGGCCCCGACGACCACCACCACCCCGGCCCCGGCCGCCGGTGGCGGTGACGACGACCTGGCCTCGACCGGTGCGTCCATCTTCGTGCCGCTGCTGATCGGCCTCGGCCTGCTCGGCGCCGGCGCCGCCGCGCTGATCATCGTGCGTCGCAAGAAGACCGCCTGATAGGCGACAGCTCGACGAACGGCCCCCTCGGGACTCCCGAGGGGGCCGTTCCGCGTTCGGACCAGACCGGGGTTCCGGCCGGTCGGCGGTTCCGGTCGGGTCGGTGGTTGCGGTCGGGTCGGTGGTTCCGATCAGGCCGGCGGTCCGGGTCGGGTCGGTGGTTCCGGTCGCGTCCAGGGTCGGGTCAGCGGGTGAGGCCGGCTACGTAGATGTCGCCGTCGGCCACGGCCACGTCCCGGGCGCTCGACGCGCCGGACATGAGCAGGCGTGCCGGGTCGCGGAAGCCGGTGATCAGTTCGATGCGCTGCACCGGCTTCGGCGTCGGGATCACCGCGCCCGCCGTCCACCGCCCGTCGCGCACCAGGAACGTCCGCACGCCCGGCGCGCCGTCCTGGGTGGTCGCGTAGACGCGCCAGGTCGTGCCGCCGTGCAGTGGCTCCATCTCACGCGGGCGCAGGCCGCGCGCCACCTCCCGGGTCTCCCACCGGCTCCCGGTCCAGCGGGACAGGAAGTTGTGCAGTGGTCCGCCGTCGGCGTCGCCGGTGAACCACAGCACGAACGGCCGCCCCGCCGTCGCGCCCACCAGTTGGACGTAGTCCGGCGACTTCACCCCGCCGGGCACGGTCAGCGGTGTCTCGGCGACCTTCAGGTGCGTCTCCTGGTCGGCGTCGTCCACCTGCGTGCCCAGGTCGCGGCCGGCCGCCGAGTAGAAGTGCCGGTTCCGCGGGTCGAACCACGTGTAGTACACGTTCCGGTGGTACCGGTCGTGCCTGTGGCCCTCCGGCCCGCCGCCGGCCAGCGTGTAGACGATCCGCACCCGCCCGTTCGGCTCCGGGCGCAGCTGGCCGACGTAGACCTCGTTCATGTTGTCCGCCCGGCTGGTCGAGCCGATCACGAACGGGTGGCCGGTCAGCTCCCGCGACGTGCGCCAGGTCCGGCCGCTGTCGTGGGAGACGACGTACTGCATCGGCCGGGTGTCGGTGGGGACGCCCGGGTCGAGGTCGTGCGACGTCTCGCGGAAGAACACGTACACCGCCCCGTCCGGGGTGACGAACGGCATCGGGTACGTGGCCGCGTCCCGCGAGATCACGCGCTCGGTCCAGGTGCCCTCGATCGAGTGCGGGCGCGGCGAGCGGGACATGACCAGTTCGACGTTGTGCATGCCGCGGAACACGAGCAGGTGCCCGTCGGGCGCCTGGACCATCGTCGGGTAGTTGTGCGCGTCCGAGCCCCCGTCGCCGACCCGCACCGGCGCGGACCACGTGCCGGTGCGGTGGTCGTAGGACTGGACGTGGTTGTCCTCGAACCGCCCCGACCACGAGATGAAGGTCTTGCGGGCGACCGGGTCGTGCACCCCGCCCGCGACGGGGCGGCGGTCGCTGCGGGCGGCGACCGAGGTGGCGGGGGTCTGGACGGTGAAGCCGTCCGCGCCGGCGTGCGCGGGGGCCACCGGGATCAACGTGAGCGCTGCCAACAGGCTCAACAGCCGTGACATGGCCGTTACCTCCTGGTCCACGGCCACGGGACGTGGCCGACCAGGCGGCGGCGAGCCATCTTCGCACGCCGGCGGTAGCGTTTGCCGCTGGGGACGCCGGGGCGATTCGGGTAGCCTGCGTCAGGAGTGCGAAGGAGCACGATGAACTTCGACGAGATCAAGAACAAGGCGTCCGAGCTGCTTGAGGAGAACCACGAGAAGGTGGACCAGGGCATCGACGCCGCGGCCGACTTCATCGCGGGCAGGTTCGGTCACGAGGAGCAGGTCAAGCAGGTGGCCGAGAAGGCCAAGGACATCCTTCCGGGTGGAGAGTGAACTCGTTCAACACGGCTGAGCGGGTCACCCAGACCGGGGAGGCCCGCTCTCCTTCCGCGCAGATCGTGACCTGGCAGGGGTACGACGTGCCCCGGCTCGAACAGGTCCGCTTCCTGCTGTCGGAGCGCAAGCTGCGGGCGTCCGGCCGGATCGTGACGGCGGGGCCGGAGGAGCAGTTCAGCGGCTCGTTCGAGGTCAGCGTCGGCGAGACCGGCAACGTGACCCGGCTGCTGCTGCGCACCGCCACCGTGTCCGAGGAGCGCCAGATCTCGGTGTCCCGGTCCTCGGAGGGCGTCTGGCTGGTCGACCACGGCCAGGGCGCCGAGCGGGCCGACTTCGACGGGGCGGTGGACGTGGACGTGCAGTCCGCGGTGCTGTTCAACGCCATCCCCGTGCGGCGGCTCAACCTCCAGACCGAGCCCGGCGAGCACGAGCTGCCCGTGGTCTACGTGACGCTGCCCGACCTGTCCGTGCGGCTGGTGCGCCAGAAGTACCGGACCGTGTCCGTGGGCGACGAGCACTCCGTGGTGTCGTTCGAGAGCGGCGACTTCCGCCAGGACATCACCGTGGACCGCACCGGCCTGGTCGTCGACTACCCGGGCATCGCCTACCGCATCTGACGCGCCGGCGGGTCAGGCGCGCACCGCGATGGCCATGCCCTGGCCCACGCCCACGCAGGCCGCCGCGATGCCGGTGCCGCCGCCGCGGGCCCGCAGGTGGCGGCACAGGTCAACCACCACGCGGGGCAGGGACGCTCCCAGCGGGTGCCCGTAGGCGATCGCGCCGCCGTGCACGTTGACCTTCTCCCGCGCCACCTCCGGCAGGTGGTGCAGCACGGACAGCGCCATCGCCGCGAACGCCTCGTTGATCTCCCACAGGTCCACGTCCTCGGCCGCCATCCCCAGCCGCGCGAGCAGCTTCCGGATCGCGGTCACCGGGGTCAGCGTGAACCGGTGCGGCTCGTCGGCCGTCACCGCGCTGCCCAGGAACTCCGCGAGCGGCGTCACGCCCAGGTCGGCGGCCACCCGCTCGGTGCCCATCAGCACCGCCACCGCGCCGTCGCTCAACGGCGACGAGTTGCCCGCCGTCACCGGCCCGCCCTCGGAGAACGCCGACGCGAGCCGGCCCAGCTTCTCCAGCGACGTCTCCGGCCGCACCGACTCGTCCCGCCGCACCGCCGACCCGTCCCGCAGCTGCACCGCGAACGCGAACCCGTCGTGCACGCCCGCGTCCCACGCCGCCGACGCCCGCCGGTGCGACCGCAGCGCGTAGGTGTCCATCTGCTCGCGGGTGATCCCCAGCGACACGGCCACGTCCTCCGCCGCCCGCCCGAGCGGCACCGTCCACTCCGCCCGCATCCGCGGGTTCACCAGCCGCCAGCCCAGCGCCGTGGACACCGGCTCCAGCCGGTCGGCGAACGGCTTGTCCGGCCGCGGCACCACGAACGGGGCCCGGGTCATGCCCTCCACCCCGCCCGCGACCAGCAGGTCCGCGTCCCCCAGCGCCAACGCCCGCGCCGCCTGCACGACCGCCTCGCCGCCGGACGCGCACAGCCGGTTCACCGCGACCCCCGGCACGGTCGGCGGCAACCCGGCCAGCAGCGCCGCCATCCGGCCGATGTTCCGGTTCTCCTCGCCCGCCCCGTTCGTGTTGCCGTACAGCACGTCGTCCACACGCGCCGGGTCCACCTGGTGGCGGCGCAGCAGCTCGGTGATCGGCAGGGCGGCCAGGTCGTCCACGCGCACCCCGGCCAGCCCGCCGCGGTAGCGGCCGAACGGCGTGCGCGCGGCGTCGAGGATCAGCGGGCGCTGCATGGCCCCATCTTGACACCGGAACCGGGGGGCCGGCAGCTCACGCACCGGTCACGCGGTCACCAGGAACGGCACGAAAGCCGAGGTCGGACGCGTGTCGGCGGACGTGCTGAACAGCCGCACCTCGATCATGTGCGGGCCCGCCGACAGCCCGCTGGTGTCCAGCGCGAGCCGGTAGGTCCCGGCGACCCCCGGCCCGCCCAGGTTCGTCGGCACCGCCGCCACCCGCTCCTCGTCCAGCCGCACCGTGAACCCGGCCAGCCCCGCGAGGCCCGTGCCGCGCTGACCGGGCCGCCCCACCAGGGTCAGGTCGAACACCAGCCGCCCGCGGTGCACCGTCGCGCCCTCCGGCACCGGCTTGCCGCTCGCGTCGAGGATCGTCCCGTCGATCCGGGCCAGGTCCAGCTCCACCTCGGGCAACGGCGCGGTCCCCGCGGGCGACGTGGCCGGCGCGCCCGGCGCGGGCGTCAGCTCCAGGTCCACGTGGGTGGCCTGGACGCGCAGCGGCGTGAGGACGTTCGCCCGCAGCCGGCCGTCGTCGAGCAGCAACGCGTCCGCCGGCACGTCGGCCACCACCGGGTACCCGACGCCCGCCCGCCACGGCGCGCCCGGCACGGCGGGGCGCAGCGGCACCCGCGTGCCGCCCACGGCCAGCGTGAACTCCGGCGCGGTCGGCGAACCGTCGGTGTGCAGGAGCGCCATCCGGAGTTGCCCGCCGACCACCCCGGTGATCGGCGACCCGGTCAGCGGACCCGAGTCCGCCACCACGGCCACCTGGACCGGCGGACCCGCCAGCACCGGCGGCGCACCGGTCGGCGCCCCGTCGAACGCCACCAGCCCCACGTGCACGCGCTGCCCGGTCGGCCCGGCCACCGACACCAGCGCGGTCGCCTCCCGCCACCGCGGCACGACCGGGCTGGTCGCCACCACGTCGCCGTCGAGCAGCACCCGCGTCCCGTCGCGGCGCAGCACCAGCTCCCACCGGTGGGTCAGCGCGTGGTGCAGCGGCGGCACCTCCCGCACGACCGTGGACGGCGCGCCCTCGGGCGTGACCACCTCGGCGGTGGTCCGGCCGTTGCCGGACGCCACCCGCAGCCGGACCGCGTCGGGCGGCAGGCCGTCGCCCATGACCGTGCTGACCGGCCCCGGCACGAGGTCGAGGAACAGCTCGCCGTCCGCGCCCGGCGCGTCGGTCTCCACCACGAACCGGCCCAGCTCGTCCGCGTCCCGCAGCACGAACGGCGCCCGCGACCGCAGCGACGTCGGCGCCGCCGCGCACGTGCTGCTGATCACCAGCCGGCCGGCGTCGGACCCGGCGCGGGCACACGTGCCCCGCGTCGCGAGCCGCCACCGCGCCGGGTCGGGCGCGTCGGGCCGGTCGAACGCGTCGGCGAAGGCGTAGTCGCCGACCTGCACCGTCTTCGGCGTGCCCGTCACGCGCAGCGGCTCGGACCGCTGCCCGAACGCGTCCACCGCCCGGACGTCCACCGTGTACTCGGTCCCGTCGTCCAGCCCGGTCAGCTCGGTCGCCGGCTGCGCGACGAGCCTGGTCTGCTCGGGCTTGCCGTCCCGGCCCCAGCGGACCTCATACCCCGGCGCGTCCCCGGTCCACAGCACCTGGAGGCGGCGCGGACCGGGCACCACCCGCGGGGCGCGCGGCGACCCGGGCGCGGCCCCCGGCGTCGGCACCAGCACGCCCGGCGCGGCGAACGGCGCGAGCGACGTGGGCGGCGGCTGGGACGTCGAGGTCGCGGTCGCCTGCTCGCCGACGCCGTTGGTCCGCAGCACCGCCACCACCCCGCCGAACAGCACGACACCTGCGGCGATGACGGCGATCCGGCGACGGTCCATGCGGTCAAGCTATGTCGCGCGGTGATCGCGGTCACGGGCCGTTGCGCACCCGATATCTACAGGGGCCGGATCTCGAACGAGTACTCCGCCGACCGGGTCCGGCCCCGCTCGTCCACCGGGAGCACCCGCACGGCCACCCGGTGGCTGCCGGTCGGCACCCGGTCGAGGTCCACCAGGAACTCCAGCCGCCCGCCCGCCGACCCGTTGGTGGGCAGCACGACGACACCCTCGCCGTCGAGGTCCACCTCGACGCCCTTGACCGCCGCCACCTCGCCCGGCGTCCCGTCCAGCTCGACCACCACCCGCGCCTTGCCGCCGCGCGGGAACGCGCCACCCGGCCCGCTCTCGTGCACGACGACCACCACCGCCTCCGGCACCTCCGGCGTCGCCGGCCCCTGGTCGGCCATCCGGGGCAACGGCCGGCGCGCCGTGGCCCGCCCGTCGGACACCAGCAGGTGCGCGTCGAGCACGAAGAACGCCTCCGGCGCCCGCAGCCGCACCTCGACCTCCCGGTCCGGCAGGGGCTGCGGGAAGTCGGCGTACACGAACTGGGCGGCCATCGGCCCGGTCCCGCCGAACGGCACGGAGACGGCGGGCGCGGACCGGTCCCCGAACTCGACGGTGACCGGCAGGGCCGCGCCGCCGCGCTGCCGCGCCACCCGCGCGACCACCCGCACCCCGCTCGCGCCCTCCAGCCGGTTCGGCGCCACGGCGCCCAGCGGGACCAGCACGTCCTCGACGAGCCGCGGCGTGCCCAGCCGCACCAGCGACACCGGCACCGGGCTCTCCGGCGCGCCACCCACGCCGAACGTGTCCACCCGCGTGCCGCGCGCGTCCCGGAACGCCAGCCGGGGGTGCGCGGTCGTCCACGGCACCGCGACCGGCGCGGTGGCCAGCGCCTCGCCGTCCCGCAACGCCACCACGGCGTCCGGCAGCACCCGCAGCTCCCACCGGTGCCGCACGCCGGGCGTGGGCGGCGGGGCGGTGCCGACGACCGGGACGACCTTCGTGGTCGGGGTGAGCCCGTCGCCGAAGTCGAACGTCGCGCCGTGCCGGGCGAGGGTCAGCACCACCGAGCCCGGCGGGTACGGCTTGGTCAGGTGCCCGAGGTCCTGGAACGGCTCGGGCAGCAGCGCCAGCAGCACCCGGCCGTCGGCGGCCGTCGGCCCGTCGGTGGTGACGACGACCCGGCCCACCGCGCCGTCCGCCGCCGGCACGCCCAGCCGCAGCGGCACGTTCGACTGCAGGTCGAGCAGGTCGCAGGCGACCTCCAGGCGGCGGCCGTTGAGCGGGCGCAGCCCCAGGCACTCGCCGCCGCCGTCCACGACCCGCCACCGGCGCGGGCTCAACGCCTCCGGCCCGTCGAACCGGTCGATCGGCTGGACCAGCCCGTCGGCCCACGCCGGGTCGTGCACCAGGCGCGGCACGGCCTTGGCGACCACCGGCTCGGACCGGTCGCCGAGCGGCCCGACCGCCCGCACCTCCACGGCGACCTCGCCGTCCGGGTCGAGGCCGGTCAGCTCGGTCTCGGTGCCCCGCACCAGGCGCGTGCGGCCGGCCCAGCGGACCTCGAACCCGCCGTGGGGCAGGCCGTCGGTCGGCGTCCACGTGGCGCGCAGGCTGGTCGCGTCCAGCGCGGTGAGCTTGAGGTCGGCGGGCCGGCGCAGCGGTTGCGTGTCGGCGACGTGCTCCACCCGCTCGTCCAGGAACCGCGCGAACTCCCGCGGCGGCGGCGGTGCGGACTCGTTGCGCAGCACGACCACCGCGCCCGCCACGAGCACGAGACCGCCGAGCCAGACGAGGACATTGCGCCGCACCCGTCGAGCCTATGAGGTGCGCGCGAGCGCGGTGCTGCCGTTCAGCCCAACGATCCGCCCGCCGCGCGACCCCAGCGCGCGCAGGGCCGCCAGCGCCTGCGGCGAGGTGAGGTCGATGGTCAGGTCGGTCAACTCGGCGGTCCGCCCCTGCACCAGCGCCCGCCGCGCCGCGTGCCCGGCGTCGATCGTCTTGGCCAGGCCACCGGTGGACGCGAGCGACCCGCGCGCCGCCCCCAACCGGCCCAGGGCGTCGTCCACGGCGTCCAGCAGGGCGGACCGGTTGCCCTCGCACATCGCGCGGACCAGCTCGGGCCGGCTGCCCGCGACCCGCGTGCCGTCCCCGAACGAGCCCGCCGCCAGGGCCAGGGCCAGCGGCCCGCCGTCCGCGCCGACGCTGGCCAGCACCGCCGCGAGGACGTGGGGGAGGTGGGAGATCCGGGCCACGGCCGCGTCGTGCTCGGCGGCGGTGGTGGGGACGACGTGCGCCCCGGCGGCCAGCGCCAGCTCCAGCACGTCGGTCAGCACGTCGAGGTCGGAGCCGTCCTCGGCGGTGACCACCCAGGCGGCGTCCCGGAAGAGCTCGGCGGTGCCCGCGCCCCACCCGGAGGCGGACGTGCCCGCCATCGGGTGCCCGCCGACGTACCGGGCGGTCGGAGCCACCC
The DNA here is from genome assembly GCF_040647305.1 of Saccharothrix sp. NPDC042600. Taxonomy (NCBI): domain Bacteria; kingdom Bacillati; phylum Actinomycetota; class Actinomycetes; order Pseudonocardiales; family Pseudonocardiaceae; genus Saccharothrix; species Saccharothrix sp. NPDC042600. The sequence continues at coordinate 123,979 of NZ_JBEZBW010000005.1, forward strand.
GCGCGACCAGCTCGGCGACCGGCCCCTTGACGCTCACGACGTCGGTCAGCCGAACCCCGTCGGGGAGCAGTCGCACCACGTCCTCCACCGCCGGCAGCGGCACGGCGACGACCACCAGGGCGTCCCGCTCCCGCGCCCGCCGCAGGGCGTCCTCGGTGTCCAGCACCTCGAAGCCGTCCCCGCGCGCGGCGTCGGCGTCCGCCGCCGAGGCCGTGGCGCCCCACACCACCCGCCCGGCAGCGGCGGCGGCCCGCAGCACCGAGCCACCGATCAACCCCAGTCCGACCACGCACACGTCACGCACGCGCCACATCCTGCCGGCGCACCCCGACATCTCCCGCGAACTGCGCAACCGGTGAGTGCCCCGGCACGTCTCCCGGACCGTGCGGATCGACGTGATCAGGGGCCCCGAGGCCGAGTCCGTGGCGGCGGAACTCCGCGCCCACGACACCGAGGGCCTGCTCACGGTGTCAGTGGTGGACCGCCCGGGCCCGGCGGCCCTGGTGATCGGCGAGGAGGTGCCCGCCGCGCCGGACGTGACCGACCTGTGGACCCACCGCGTGCAGCCCTTCGCCCGCCGCCTGGCCGGTCTGGACGGTGGTCGTTCGGCCCCGGCCGTCCTGCACCCCCACGACCCGACCCTGCCGCACCTGGCTTCGATCCTCCTGACCCGCCTGTCCCGGGCCCTGCGCCACCGGGACGACGGCCGCTGGACCTACGACCACATCGGCTCGACCGCCGTGCCGGACCTGCGGGCGAAGCGCTTCATCGACCTCCAGATCGGCGCCACGGCCCTCCCCGACGCCGAGGTGGACGAGGTGCTGACCACCGCGGGCTTCCTCCCGGCGCGCGGCTCCCGCCCCGACTCCCCGGGAGTGCACGACGACCTGCCGCTGGACGGCGGCGGCGCGCCGGAGGTCTACCGCAAGCGCCTCTACCTCCGCCCCGACCCGGCCGCCCCGACGATCCTGCACGTCCGCCTGCTCACTTCCCCGTGGTGCAGGGCGACGACGGACTTCCGCGACCGCCTGAGGGCGGACCCCGCCACCCGCCGCGCTTATGAGGAGCTGAAGGACCAAGCAGCCCGCGACCACGCCGGCGACCCGGACTACGACGACTACACGCGCGCCAAATCGACCTTCATCACCAGCCACCGCTGAGCCGGGAACCGCCTAGGGCCTGTCCTCGAAGTGGGTGTGACAGCGCTCGGCGGGGTGGGGTCGGCGGCGCCGGCTTGGTGGGGCGGGCTCGGCGGGGCGGGCCCGGCGGCGGGGGCTCGGCGGGGCGGGCCCGGCGGGTGCGGTTGGCGGCGGGCTCGGCGGGGCGGAGTCGGCGGTGGGGCTCGGCGGGGTGGAGTCGGCGGTGGGCTCGGCGGCGCGTGGTGCGCGGGTGAGTTGGTGATCAGTGGGGGTGCGCCGGCCCGTGGGGCGCGGGGGTGGAGGTTGCCGCGCCCCACGGGTGGTCAGCGCAGCGCGTCCAGGGCGAAGGCGGTGTAGACGACCACGCCGTGTTCCATCGCCGCCTCGTCGAACAGGACTCGGCTTGAGTGGTTCGGCTCGGCTTGGGACAGGTCCACGCCTCGCGGGCAGGCGCCCAGGAAGGCGATCGCGCCCGGCACTCGTTGGAGCACGTACGAGAAGTCCTCCGCGCCCATCAGCGGGTCGTCCATCGGGGCCGACCAGCGGGAGCCCAGGGCCGCCGCGGTCACCTCACCCACGCGCGGGCCCACCTCGTCGTCGTTCACCGTCACCGGGTAGCCGGGCACGATCTCCACCTTCGCCGTGCAGCCGTGCGCGGCGGCGACGTGCTCGCAGACCTTCGGCAGTTCCCGCAGCACGAACGCCCTGGTCTCCTCGGACAGCGTTCGCACGGTGCCCTCGACCAGGGCCGTCTCCGGGATGATGTTCGTGGTCGTGCCCGCCTTGATGTGGCCGACCGTCACCACCGCCGGGTGGTGCACGCTCACCCGCCGCGCCACCAGCGTCTGCAGCGCCCCGACCAGGGCGGCGGCGGCCGGGACCGGGTCGAGCGCGTCGTGCGGCATGCCGCCGTGGCCGCCGCGGCCGGTGAACGTCACGTGGAACGTGTCGGCCGAGGCCATCGTCGGCCCGGGCCGCGACACCACGACGCCGGACTGCAGCGTCGAGGTGATGTGCAGCGCGAACGCCTTCTCCACCGGCGCGCCCGCCGCGTCGAGCACGCCCTCGTCGAGCATGTGCCGGGCACCGTGGTGCCCTTCCTCGCCGGGCTGGAACATGAACACGACCTGCCCGGACAGCGCCTCCCGCCGCGAGCTGAGCAGCCGCGCCGCCGACGCGAGCATCGCCACGTGGGTGTCGTGCCCGCAGGCGTGCATCGAACCGTCCACTTCGGACGCGTACGACAGCCCGGTGTCCTCCTGCAGCGGCAACGCGTCCATGTCGCCGCGCAGCAGCACCGACGGCCCCGGTTGCGCGCCGCGCAGCACCGCGACCACCGACGACGTGGACTTGCCGGTCGTGATCTCCAACGGCAACCCGGACAACGCGTGCAGGATCGCCGCCTGCGTCGCGGGCAGGTCGAGGCCCTGCTCCGGGTGCCGGTGCACCTGCCTGCGCAGCGCTACCGTCCTGGGCTGGAGCGCGCGTGCGGCCTCCGAGAGCCCGGTGAACCGGGGCTCGGAAGTGGTCGTCTGTGCGTTCGGCAGAGTTGTGCTCATCCCTCGATAGTGGCACCGGACGGTCCCCGACGCCCGGAGCCGAGGCCCCCGTGCTACCGGGTGCGGTCCGGTGGCCCTACGGTGTGCACATGGCACACCAGGAGCCGGTCAACGGCTTCGCTGTCGCGGTGGTCCGGGAGGACGGCCGCTGGCGGTGCAGCAGGATGGACAGCTCCGCGCTGTCCGAGCTCGACGCGGCCATCACCGAGCTGCGCCAACTGCGCTCCACAGGTGCCGTCTTCGGACTGCTCGCGGTGGACGACGAGTTCTTCATCGTCCTGCGGCCGGTGCCGGGCGGGGTGTCGCTCCTGCTCTCCGACGCCGCCGCGGCCCTGGACTACGACATCGCCGCCGACGTGCTGGACCTCCTGCGGGTGGACCCGCCCGACGAGGAGGACGACGAGCTGTGGCCCGAGGGTGACCTCGCGATCCTCGCCGACCTCGGGATGCCGCAGCACGAGCTGCAGGTGATCGTGGACGAGGTGGACCTGTACCCCGACGAGCAGTTGCAGATGATCGCGCAGCGCTGCGGGTTCGGCGACGAGTTCACCAAGCTGCTGGACACCATCCAGGCGTGAGCGACGAAGACCTGGTCCGGTCCGCCCTGGAGGTCGCCCGGCTGGCCCCGCGCACCGGTGACGTGCCGATCGGCGCGGTCGTCTACGACCCCGACGGCGTGGAGCTGGCCCGGGCCTGCAACGCCCGCGAGGCCCTCGGCGACCCCACCGCGCACGCGGAGGTGCTGGCGCTGCGGGCGGCGGCGGCCGTGTTCGGCGACGGCTGGCGGCTGGTCGGCTGCACCCTGGCGGTGACGGTGGAGCCGTGCACGATGTGCGCCGGCGCCCTGGTGCTCTCGCGGGTGGCCCGGGTGGTGTTCGGGGCCTGGGAGCCGCGGACCGGGGCCGTCGGCTCGCTGTGGGACGTGGTCCGCGACCGCCGCCTCAACCACCGGCCCGAGGTGGTGGGCGGGGTCCTGGCGGACGAGTGCGCGGCGCTGATGGAGTCGTTCTTCGCCGACATGTGATCGCGGTCACCGGGCCGCGAGCCGGGCGGGGCGGAAATAGCCCGCACGGGGGAAGCCGTTGATCGGCGGGCCGCAGTGCGCGCTGCGACGATCGGTTGCGTGTCGGTAGACAGCGTGGACGCCGTGTTGGCGGGTGGGGTCGCCCGGGGCGACCTCGCCGCGTTCGAGGTGCTGGTCCGCCGGTACCAGGGGCGGGTGCTGGGGTTCGCCGTCCGCCTGCTGGGCGACCGGGCCGAGGCGGAGGACGTGACCCAGGAGGTGTTCGCCACGGCGTGGCGGCGGCTCGACTCGCTCGCCGAGCCGGCCGCCGTGCGGACCTGGTTGTTCCGGGTGGCCTACCGGGAGTGCCTCGGGGTGCTGCGGCGGCGGAGGACCGATCCGGTGGGGGAGCTGCCGGACTTCGGGGTCACGCCGGTCGGGTCGGGCCAGGTGCCCCGCGACCCGTCCGCGGTGGCGGAGGTGGTGGCCGCCGTGGCGGCCCTGCGGCTGGCGCTGCGCCGGCTGCCCGAGCCGCAGCGGGCGGCCTGGCTGCTGGCCGAGGTGGACGGGCTCTCCTACGCCCAGATCGCGCTGGTGGTGGGGGCCAGCGAGGAGTCGGTGCGCGGTCGGCTCGCGCGGGCCCGGGTGCGCCTGGCGGAGGTCATGAAGGTGTGGCGGTGACCAGCCGCGACGACCTCCCGACGACGCCGGCGACCCCCCGGTGACGGGCGGGTGCCCCGGTCTTGTATTGTTCTCGGCGGTGGCGTGTCCGAGCGGCCGAAGGAGCACGCCTCGAAAGCGTGTGAGGTGCAAGCCTCCGTGGGTTCAAATCCCACCGCCACCGCTCTCGACGGGGCCCGGTTCGCGATCATCGCGGAACGGGCCCCGTCGGCTTTTGCGCTCTGGTCTTGTCAAGGTGCGACCTTCGGGGGCACCGCGCCGCCTCGTCAGGCGGGCGGCGCCCCGTCGTGTGCGTCGCGCCCCGCCGGCGCTGGGAGGGCCACCGGCTTGGCACGTGATCGAGCTTACCCCATGTTCGAACACACGTTCGAGTGAAGACGGGCAATCCGCCCTGTGGGTGATCACACCCCGACCCATGTCGCCAGCGTGTGCCCGTGGAGGGTCAACAGTTAGTGACGCCTTCTACCGAAGTTCATCCGATCCGGGGAGGATGCGCGGACCCGCCAACTTTTCTCCGGAGGATCCGTTGAGACCCACCCCGCTCCGCGTCGGGTTAGCGGTCACCGCCGCCTCGGCCGTGTCCCTGGCCCTGGTCGCGCCCGCCACCGCGGCGCCCAGCCCCGATGCGCTCATCGCCGAGGTGTACGGCGGTGGCGGCAACTCGGGCGCCACGCTGACCCGCGACTTCGTCGAGCTGGCCAACCGCGGCGACAGCCCGGTCGCCCTCGCCGGGTGGAGCGTCCAGTACCTGCCCGGCAGCGCGAGCGCGGGCAGCCAGTGGCAGGCCACGCCGCTCACCGGCGCCGTCGAGCCCGGCAAGCGCTTCCTGGTCGCCCAGGCGCAGGGCTCCGGCGGCACGGTGCCGCTGCCGGCCCCGGACGTCACCGGCGCCATCGCGATGTCCGCCACCGGCGGCACGGTCGCGCTCGTGACCGGCACCGAGCCGCTCACCTGCAAGACCGCCGCCGACTGCGCGGCCGACGCCCGCGTCCGCGACCTGGTCGGCTACGGCTCGGCCACGGTGGTCCGCGAGACCACCCCGACGGCGAACCTGAGCAACACCACGTCCGCCGCCCGCCCCACCCCGACCGACACCGACGACAACGCGGCCGACTTCACGATCGGCGCGCCCACCCCGGTGAACTCCAAGGGCCAGGGCGCCGGCGACCCGGACCCCGGGCCGCAGCCCGGTGACAAGCGGATCCGGGACGTCCAGGGCACCACCCGCCTCTCGCCGCTGACCGGCGCGAAGGTCGCGGGCGTCCCCGGCGTCGTCACGGCCACCCGCGCCACCGGCGACCGCGGCTTCTGGATCCAGGACACCGCCCCGGACGCCGACCCGCGCACCAGCGAGGGCGTGTTCGTCTACACCGCGGGCCTCGCGCCGACCGTCGAGCCGGGCGACTTTGTCCTGGTCAGCGGCACCGTCGCGGAGTACCGGCCGGGCGGCGACAACGCGTCCAACGCCAACCAGACGCTCACCGAGATCACCGGCGCGACGGTCACCGTGCTGTCCAAGGGCAACGCCCTGCCGGCCCCGGTCGTGCTGACCCCGCCGGACGGGTTCACCCCCACCGCGGGCGGCGGCAGCATTGAAACGTTGCCGCTGGAGCCCTCCAAGTACGGCCAGGACTACTACGAGTCCCTCGAAGGCATGTACGTCCAGGTCGACGACGCTCGCGTGGTCGGCCCGACGAACAGCTTCAGCGAGACGTGGATCACCACCCGGCCCGACCAGAACCCGACCCCGCGCGGCGGCACCGTCTACCTCGGCTACGACCAGCCCAACAGCGGCCGGATCAAGGTCAAGGCGGGCAGCGCCACCCCGAAGGCGTCCAACGTGGGCGACGTGTGGCGCGGCGCGACGGTCGGCAACGTCGAGTACACCAACTTCGGCGGCTACACCCTGGCCACCAAGTCGGTCGGTGAGCACGTGTCCGGCGGCATCCAGCCGGAGGCCACCGACGCGGCGCGCCAGTACGAGCTGTCCGTGGCCACCTACAACGTGGAGAACCTGGCCGCGACCAACCCGCAGGCCAAGTTCGACCGGCTCGCGGCGGCGGTCGTGGACAACCTCGCCTCGCCGGACGTCGTCGTGCTGGAGGAGATCCAGGACAACAACGGCGCCACCGACGACGGCACGGTCGCGGCGGACCAGACGTTCGCCAAGTTCACCGAGGCGATCGTCGCGGCGGGCGGCCCGCGCTACGACTGGCGGCAGATCGACCCGCAGAACAAGACCGACGGCGGCGAGCCGGGCGGCAACATCCGGGTGGCGTTCCTGTTCAACCCGGCGCGGGTGTCCTTCGTGGACCGCACGGGCGGCGACGCGACGACCCCGGTGTCCGTGGTCCGCGAGCACGGCCGCGCCGCGCTGTCGGTGTCGCCGGGCCGCATCGACCCGACGAACCCGGCCTGGGCGAACAGCCGCAAGCCGCTCGCGGGCGAGTTCAAGTTCCGCGGTCGCACGGTGTTCGTGGTGGGCAACCACTTCAACTCCAAGGGCGGCGACCAGGCCCTGCACGGCCGGTACCAGGAGCCCAACCGGTCCTCCGAGGTGCAGCGGCTCAAGCAGGCCGCGGCGCTGCGGGCGTTCGTGGACCAGGTGAAGGCGGTCGACCGGGGTGCCAACGTGGTGCTCGCGGGTGACATCAACGACTACCAGTTCTCGCCGACGGTGAAGACGCTGACGGCGGACGGCACGGTCGTGGACCTGATCTCCACGCTGCCCGAGGCCGAGCGGTACAGCTACGTCTTCGACGGCAACTCGCAGACGCTGGACCACATCCTGATCAGCTCGAACATCACGCGGTACCGCTACGACGTGGTGCACATCAACGCCGAGTTCGCCGACCAGGCCAGTGACCACGACCCGCAGGTCGTCAAGCTGCGCCCGAGCACGGGGAACCCTCAGGTGGACCGCATGGTGTACCTGCTGGAGGACCTCGCGGAGTGCGTGCGGGGCTGACCCGGCGACAACGCGAAACGGCCCCGCCCGGAAATCCGGGCGGGGCCGCTTTCTGCGGAGGATACGGGATTTGAACCCGTGAGGGGGTTAACCCAACACGATTTCCAATCGTGCGCACTAGGCCGCTATGCGAATCCTCCGCCGAGGAGTCTAACGGAGGCACCTTCCGGTCCCCAAAACGGGTGGTCATCGCGTCCTTGGGGCTGCTCGACGGGCACGGCGGCCGGCGCGTTCGACGGCGGCGTCCGACGGGGCCCGGCACGCGGGTGCGGACAGCGTCGTGGTGGCCGCGCCGGTCCGCGCGGGGTGGTGGTGGAAACGCTCCGCTGACCCTCGGCTACACTTGCCGTGGACCTCGTGCGGCGCACATCCCATGAACCTCCCCAGGGCCGGAAGGCAGCAAGGATAAGTGGGCTCTGGCGGGTGCACGGGGTCCCCTTCTTCTGTCGGACCCCTTCGGTAGGGTCTGCGGCGTGGCGCTCGCCCTCTACCGCAAGTACCGACCGGCCACCTTCGCCGAGGTGGTCGGGCAGGAGCACGTCACCGACCCGCTGCGCACGGCGCTGGCCGCCGGTCGGGTCAACCACGCCTACCTGTTCTCCGGTCCCCGCGGCTGCGGCAAGACGTCTTCGGCACGGATCCTCGCGCGGTCGCTGAACTGCGTGAACGGGCCGACGCCCGACCCGTGCGGCGAGTGCAACTCGTGCATCGGCCTCGCGCCCAACGGCGCGGGCAGCGTGGACGTGGTGGAGCTGGACGCCGCGTCCCACGGCGGTGTGGACGACGCCCGCGAGCTGCGCGACAAGGCTTTCTACGCGCCGGCGGAGTCGCGCTACCGGGTGTTCATCATCGACGAGGCCCACATGGTCACGACGCAGGGCTTCAACGCCCTGCTCAAGATCGTGGAGGAGCCGCCGGAGCACCTGATCTTCATCTTCGCGACCACCGAGCCGGACAAGGTGCTGCCCACCATCCGGTCGAGGACGCACCACTACCCGTTCCGGTTGATCCCGCCGTCGGCGATGCGCGCGCTGCTGGAGCGCAACTGCGCGGCCGAGGGCGTGGCGGTCGAGCCGTCGGTGTTCCCGCTGGTCATCCGGGCGGGCGGGGGTTCGGCGCGGGACACGCAGTCGGTCATGGACCAGCTGCTGTCCGGCGCGGGCCCCGAAGGGGTGAAGTACGACCGGGCGATCGCGTTGCTCGGCGTGACGGACGTGGCGTTGATCGACGACGTCGTGGACGGCCTGGCCGAGGAGGACGGCGCGAAGGTGTTCGGCACGATCGACCGGTTGGTCGACGCCGGGCACGACCCGCGCCGGTTCGCCTCCGACCTGCTGGACCGGTTGCGCGACCTGGTGCTGCTGCACGCGGTGCCGGACGCGGGCGAGCGCGGGCTGGTCAACGTGCCGGACGACGTGCTGGCCAAGATGCTGGCGCAGCGGGACGCGACCCGGCCGGCGACGGTCACGCGGTGGGCCGAGGTGCTGCACCAGGGGCTGACGGACATGCGCGGGTCCACCGCGCCGCGGTTGCTGCTGGAGCTGGTGTCGGCGCGGATGCTGCTGCCGTCGGCGAGCGACGCCGAGTCGGCGGTGCTGCAACGGGTCGAGCGCCTGGAGAAGCACGGCCCGCCGGCGGGTGCGGTGCAGGCCGGGGCCGCGGTGCCGACTGGTGCTGCGCCTGTGGCGACCGGGGCTGTCGCGGGTGGTGTGCCGGCTGAGGGTGGGCGGACGTTCCAGAGGCCTTCGCGGCGGTCCGAGCCGCCGACCGCACCCGTTCAGCAGGCCGCACCAGTTCAGCAGCCGGCACCGGTTCAGCAGGCAGCGCTCGTTGAGCAGGCCGCGCCGAGCCGGCCCGAGCCGCCGACCGCGCCCATCCAGCAGGTCCCGCCGAGTGCGCCCGCGGCGCCGGCCGCACCCGCGCAAGCCGCCGCGCCCGCACCCGCCCCCGCCGCACCGGCGTCAGCCGCGGGCGGGGTCGACGTCGGCGAGGTGCGCAGGCGGTGGGCCGAGTTGTGCTCGATCGTCAAGGGGCTCGCGGGGCCCAGCGCGAGTGCCCTGCTGACCAGCGGTGCGACGGTCGCCGAGGTGGACAGCGGTTCCGTCACGATCACCCACTCCTCCGCGCCCCTGGCCCGGCGGCTGGCCGAGCCGCGGACCGTGGACGCCATCGCCAGCGCGTTCAGCCAGGTGTTCGGCGGGTCGTGGCAGGTCCGGTGCGTGCACGGCGCGCCCAACCAGGCCGCCGCCCCGCGTCCGACGCCCCAGCGCGAGCAGCGGCCCGCGCCCACCCGGCCCAGCCAGGCCGCTCGGGCGCAGGAGCTCCGGCAGCCGCCGAGCCGGTCCGCGCCGGTGGACGACGTGCCGCCGCCGCCCGAGCCGCCGGAGCCCGACGAACCCCTCCCGCCGGAGCCGGTGGACGAGGAGGAGATGCTCGCCGAGGCCGCCCGGCCCGGTGACGCCGGTGATCAGCTCGACCCCGAGCAGGTCGTGCTCAAGCTGCTCGCCGACGAGTTGGGCGCGCGACCGCTGAAGAGCTGAGCGCGCGACTACGCTGGTGGCAAACCCCAGAGGAGAGGAACCCGCGGTGCAACCCGGTGGGCCGAACATGCAGCAGATCCTCCAGCAGGCGCAGAAGATGCAGCAGCAACTCGCCGCCGCACAGCAGGAGTTGGCCGAGGCCGAGGTGACCGGCACCGCGGGCGGCGGGCTGGTGACCGCCGTCGTGTCCGGTGGCGGCGAGCTGAAGAGCCTGAACATCGACCCCAAGGTGGTCGACCCGGAGGACGTGGAGACGCTGTCCGACCTGGTCGTGGCCGCCGTCCGCGACGCCAACCGCGCCGCGCAGGAGCTGGCCGCGCAGAAGATGGGGCCGCTGGCCTCCGGCATGGGCGGCTTGGACAGCCTCGGCGGGCTGTTCGGCTGATGTACGAGGGGCCCGTCCAGGACTTGATCGACGAACTCGGCCGCCTGCCGGGCGTCGGTCCCAAGAGCGCGCAGCGCATCGCCTTCCACCTCCTCGGGGCGGACCCGGCCGACATCTCCCGGCTCCAGGACGCCCTCCAGAAGGTCAAGGACGGCGTGGTGTTCTGCGAGGTGTGCGGCAACGTCTCCGCCGAGGCGACGTGCCGCATCTGCCGCGACCCGCGCCGCGACCTGAGCCTGATCTGCGTGGTCGAGGAGCCGAAGGACGTGCTGGCCGTCGAGCGGACCCGCGAGTTCAAGGGCCGCTACCACGTGCTGGGCGGCGCGCTGGACCCGTTGTCCGGGGTGGGTCCCGACCAGTTGCGCATCCGGCAGCTGCTGACCCGGATCGGCACCGAGGTCAACGAGATCATCATCGCCACCGACCCGAACACCGAGGGCGAGGCGACCGCCACCTACCTGGTGCGGATGCTGCGCGACTTCCCCGGCCTGACCGTGACGCGCCTGGCGTCGGGGCTGCCGATGGGCGGTGACTTGGAGTTCGCCGACGAGCTCACGCTCGGCCGGGCCCTGTCCGGCCGGCGCAGCATGTGAGGCTCGTCGCCGTCGACGGCCCCTCGGGGTCGGGCAAGTCGACCTTCGCGGCCACGCTCGGCGGGGTCGTGGTGCCGACCGACCACTTCGCGACCTGGGACGACCCGGTGTCGTGGTGGCCGCGCCTGGTCGCCGACGTGCTGGAACCGCTGTGGGCGGGCCGCCCGGCCCGCTACCGGCGCATGGACTGGAGCGAGGGCCGGCCGCGCCTCGGCGAGTGGGTCACGGTCGAGCCGCCCGACCTGCTCGTCATCGAGGGCGTGTCGGCGGCCCGGCGGTCCATCGCGCCGAAGCTGGACGAGGCGGTCTGGGTCGAGCTGCCCGACGCGCGGGAACGGCTCGAACGGGCCGTCGCGCGGGACGGCGAGGCCGGTCGGGGGCACCTGGAGCGCTGGCAGGCCTTCGAACGGGGCTGGTTCGCGGTGGACGGCACCAAGGACCGCGCCGACCGGATCGTCCTCACCGGCTGAGCACCCACCGGCTGAGCACCCACCGGCTGAACACCCACCGGCTGAGCGATCACCCGGCACTCACCGGCTGAGCGCCGCCCGCACGACCTCGGCGTCCGGGCTGCCGATGGCGGTGAACCACTCCAGCGCCATCGTCCACAGCCCCCGCGCCTCGTCGGGGGACCCCGCCGCCGCGTAGGCGTCCCCCGCCACGTGCGCCGCGCGGGCCTGGACGTACCGCTGCCCGGTCGCCCGGCTGCGGTCCAGCGCCCGGTGGGCCAGGTCCAGCGCCTGCGGCACGTCGCCCTGGTCCAGCCGCACCCGGGCCAGCAACGCCAGCACGTCCACCTCGGCCAGCTTCAGGCGGTACCGGACGGCGCTGTCCAGGGCCTGCTGGGCCGAGTACCGGGCCTCGTCCAGCCGGCCCGCCGCCCGGTGCGCCACGGCCAACCCGCGCCGGGCCGCGCAGATGCCCCACGGGTAGCCGTTCTCCTCGGCGATCCGCAGCGCCTCGGTGTGCAGCTCCACGGCCTCCGCGTGCCGCCCGTCGCCGTGCAGGGCCTCGCCGAGGGCGTTCTTGGTGTCGCACGCCCCCTTCAGGTTGTCCAGCTGCTCGGCCATCTCCAGCGCCTTGGACGCCTCCTCGATGGCCTCCGCGTACCGGCCGCGCATGTTCAGCGTGTGCGCCAGGCCCTCGTGCGGGATGTGCACGAACCCCCGCGCGCCGGACCGCTCGTACAGGTCCACCGCCCGCCGGTACAGCTCCGCCGCCCGCTCCGGCTGGCCCTGGAACAGGTGCACCTCGGCCAGCGCCCGGTGGCTGTCGGCCTGGGTGATCCACACGCCCAGCCGGTTGCCGACGTCGAGCGACCCCTCGAACGACGACACCGCCCGGTCGAGCTGCCCGAGCTGCAGGTACACCCCGCCCAGGTTGATCAGGGCCACGCCCTCCTGCTGCAGCGCGCCGATCTCGCGGGTGATCACCAGCGCCCGCTCCAGGCAGTCCGCGGCCTGCTCCAGCTCGCCGGTGTCGATGTAGACGCCGCCCAGGTTGATCAGCACCGCCGCCTCGGCCGCCGGCGCGGCCCCGGCCCGCCGCTGGATCGGGATGGCGCGGCGGAAGCAGTCCACGGCCACCCGGTGCTGCCCGATCGTCCAGTACAGCGTGCCCAGCGAGGACAGCATCGCCACCTCGCCCACCGGGTCGCCGATCGCCTGCGCCACCGACAGCCCGGCCTTCGTGACCGCCAGCCACTCCGCGGGCAGGCCCTGGCCGTAGAAGTACCGGCGCAACGCGTCCGCGAGCTGCCAGCAGTCCCGGTCCGGCTCCCGGTCGACCGCGTGCAGCACCATGGCCACCAGGTTCGCCCGTTCGGTGTCCAGCCAGGCCAGCGCCTCGGCCGCCGTGGCGAACACGCGCGGCGTCACGCCCACCACCACCGACTCGCGCGGCAGCCGCAGCATGCTGGACTTCGCCGCGTCGGTCGCGTTGTCCACCGACCGGATCGACCAGTCCAGCAGCCGCCGCTGGGCCTGCGCGCGCTCGGCCGGGTCGTCCTCGAACGCCAGCCGCTCGGCCGCGTAGTCGCGCAGCAGGTCGTGGAACTGGTAGCGGCCCGGCGCGTGGTTGTCCACCAGGTTGGCCGTGGCCAGCCGGTCCAGCCGGCGGCGCGCGTCCTGCGTGGTCAGGCCGCCCAGCGCGGCGGCGATGTCCGGCGTGATGTCCCCCGGCGCGAGGCTGAGCAGCCGGAACAGCGACGCCAGCTCCGGTTTCAACGCCGTGTAGGACAGGTCGAACGCCGCGTGCACGGCCGCCCGCTCGTCACCCTCGACGGCCAGCGCCGCGAGCCGGTTGCCCGCCCGCAGCTCCTCCACGTAGGAGGCGATGGTGGTCTCCGGCCGGGACAGCAGGTTGGCCGCGGCGATCCGCAGCGCCAGCGGCAGGTGCGCGCACAGCTCGGCCAGCTGTTCGGCGGCCTCGGACTGCTCCGCCACGACGTCGTCGCCGAGCATGCCCGCGAGCAGCGACCGCGCCTCCTGCCGGTCCAGCACGTCCAGCCGCACGTTGGACGCCGCGTGGCTCACCGCCAGCCCGCGCAGCGTGTCGCGGCTGGTCACCAGCACCGCGCAGCCCGGCGACCCGGGCAGCAGCGGCCGGATCTGCTCGGCGTTGGCCGCGTTGTCCAGCACCAGGAGCACCTGTTGGTCGGTCAGCCGCGACCGGAACATCGCCTCCTGCTCGTCCTGGTCCAGCGGCACCGACTCCGGCGGCACGCCCTGCGCCCGCAGGAAGCGCGGCAGCACGTCCACCGCGCTCAGCGGCGGGCCCGGGGCGTACCCGCGCAGGTTCACGTAGAGCTGGCCGTCCGGGAAGTACTTGCGCATCTTGTGCGCCGCGTGCACGGCCAACGCCGTCTTGCCCACCCCGGGCGGGCCGGCCAGCGTCACCACCGGCACGCCCTGTGCCGTCCGCAACAACGCCTCGATCAGGTGAACCGCCTGCTCACGGCCCACGAAGTCGCCGATGTCCGCGGGTAGCTGCGACGGCACCACGCGGTCCCGCCGCGCCGGCGCGGCCGACCCGGACGCCTCCAGCGACCCGCCGAGCACCTGTTGGTGCACGCGCCGCAGCTCGTCACCGGGGTCGATGCCCAGCTGGTCGGCCAACAGGTCGCTGACCCGCTTGTACGCGTGCAGCGCGTCGGCCTGCCGCCCCGACCGGTACAGCGCGGTCATCAGCTGCGACCACAGCCGCTCGCGCAGCGGGTGCTCGCTGGTCAGCCGGGACAGCTCGGGGATCAGCTCGGCGTGGCGACCCAGCTCCAGCTCGACCTCGACCCGCCGCTCCTCGACGTGCAGCCGCCGCTCGCCCAGCCGGGGCACCTCGTCGCGGTGCAGCACCTCCGACGGCACGTCCACCATCGCCGGCCCCCGCCACAGCCCGAGCGCCGCGGTGAAGATCGCCGACGCCGGCTCCAGCCGGCCCGCGAGCCGCTCCTGCTCGCCCTCCTCGACCATCTGTTCGAACCGGACGACGTCGATCGTGCGTTCGTCGACGTCGATCAGGTAACCGTCGGGCACGGTCCGGATCGGCACCGCCGGACCCAGGACCTGCCGCAGGCGCATCACGTAGGTCTGGAGGGTGCCGCGGGCACGGGCCGGCGGTTCGGCGCCCCACACGTGCTCGGCCAGCTCGTCCACCGACACGCCGGCGCCGGCGCGCATCAGCAGCGACACCAGCAGCGCCCGCTGCCGACCTGCGCGGACGACCACGTGCTCGCCGTCGACCAGCACCTGCAACGGCCCGAGGACGCGGAACTCGACCTGAGGGCCCACCCGTCCCGACCTCCCCTCCCGCGCACGGGTTTCTGTTGTCCGTTGTACAGCGTAGGAGAGCGTTTGAAGGATCGGTCGTCGTCACGTTGGGTCAGCGAACCTGCGCCGGAAGTACGAGAATGCCGATCCACGTGGCCGGATCGTGACCTGCCTTACTGCGGAAGGGTTGCGCACAACGGTTAGGGTCCGACACCACACCGAGAGATCCCGGATTTCCCAAGGGGTGTTTGATGGTCCATTCCCGAACGGCTCGGCGCCGCTGGACGGCCGCGATCGGCCTGACCGGCGCCGCCGTCCTCGCACTGTCCGCCTGCGCGCAATCCGAGCGTGGTGGAGACTCCGGGTCCGGCAAGACCGGCGGGACGATGGTCTTCGGGGCCGCAGGCGAGCCCAAGAACTTCGACCCGATCTTCAACGACGACGGTGAGAGCTTCCGCCCGATCCGCCAGATGTACGACACGCTCATCACCTACAAGCGTGGTTCGGCGGACTTGGCGCCCGGCCTCGCGGAGAAGTGGGAGCCGAGCCCGGACGGCAAGTCGTGGACGTTCACACTGCGGAAAAATGTGAAATTCCACGACGGCACTCCGTTCAATGCGGCCGCGGTCTGCTTCAACTTCGACCGCTGGTTCAACATGAAGGGCGCCGCCGCCCAGAGCCAGATGATCTACTACGGCGACGTGTTCGGCGGCTTCGCCAAGAACGAGGGCGACGCGGCCGGCGAGCCGCTCTACAAGTCCTGCGAGGCCAAGGACGAGGGCACCGCGGTCCTGAACCTCAACGCCTACAAGGGCGCGTTCCCGGCCGCCTTCGGCCTCACGTCGTTCTCCATCTCCAGCCCCGACGCGCTGAAGAAGTACGACGCCGACGCCGTGCAGCAGTCGGGCGACTCGTTCACCTACCCGGCCTACGCGACCGAGCACCCGACCGGCACCGGCGCGTTCAAGTTCGAGAAGTTCGACAAGGCCAACAAGACCATCACCCTGGTCCGCAACGACGACTACTGGGGTGACAAGGCCAAGCTCGACAAGCTGATCTTCAAGATCATCCCGGACGAGAACGCCCGCAAGCAGGAGCTCAAGGCCGGCACGATCGACGGCTACGACTACCCGAGCCCGGCGGACTACAACACCCTGAAGTCCGACGGCTTCAACGTCACGCCGCGCCCGGCGTTCAACATCCTGTACCTGGGCATCAACGGCGCGAACACCCCGGCCCTGAAGGACCTGCGGGTGCGCCAGGCCATCGCCTACGCCGTGAACCGCGAGCAGCTGGTCAAGACCAAGCTCCCGGCCGGCGCCGAGGTGGCCACCCAGTTCCACCCGAAGACGGTGGCGGGCTACGCCGACGACGTGCAGAAGTACCCGTACGACGTCAACAAGGCCAAGGAGCTGCTGGCCCAGGCCGGCGCCACCGGCCTGACCCTGAAGTTCTTCGTGCCGACCGAGGTCAGCCGCCCGTACATGCCGAACCCGACCGAGATCGCGGCCGTGATCACGGACGACCTGAAGGCCGCGGGCATCAACGTCGAGATCGTGTCCCGCCCGTGGAACGGCGGCTACAAGGACGACGTCCAGAAGGCCGGCAAGCACGACCTGCACCTGCTGGGCTGGACCGGTGACTACAACGACGCCGGCAACTTCATCGGCACGTTCTTCGGTCGCGCCAAGGCCGAGTTCGGCTTCGACGACAAGAACCTGTTCGACGCCCTGGCCGCGGCCGACGCGGTCGTCGACCAGACCAAGCACGCGGACGCCTACAAGCAGGTCAACCGCGACATCATGAGCAAGTACCTGCCCGCGGTGCCCGTTTCCCACTCCCCGCCGGCGATCGTCGTGAGCAGCAAGATCTCGGGCCTGGTGCCCAGCCCGCTCACCGACGAGCGCTTCGACACGGTGAGCAAGGGCTGATCCGACTGGTCAGTGCAGGTGGTGGCGCTCGTGACCCGGGCGCCACCACCTTGCTGTCCAAGGGGTTTCCATCATGCTGCGATTCATAGTCCGTCGCCTGCTCCAGGCGATCCCGACGCTGCTGATCCTCTCCCTGCTGGTGTTCGCGTGGCTCCGGTCGCTGCCCGGCGGGCCGTCCGGCGCGCTGCTCGGCGACAAGGCGACCCCGGAGAAGATCGAGGCGCTGAACAAGGTGCTCGGGCTCGACCAGCCCCTGATCATCCAGTACTTCAAGTTCCTCGGGCGCACCCTGACCGGGGACTTCGGCAGCTCGCTGATCAGCGGCGAGCCGGTGATGACCGAGATCGGCCGGGCGCTGCCCGCGACGATCGAGCTGTCCATCGCGGCGCTGCTGTTCGCCGTCGTGCTGGGCATCCCGCTCGGCTACCTCGCGGCGAGCTACCGCGGTCGCTTCCTCGACAACCTCACGGTGATCGGCACCCTGGTCGGCGTCGCCGTCCCGGTGTTCTTCCTCGGCATCCTGCTCAAGCAGGTCTTCGCCCAGGAGTTGGCGCTGTTCCCGCCGTCGGGCCGGCAGGACGTCACGATCGACCCGACGCACGTCACGAACTTCGCCGTGCTGGACGGCCTGCTCACCCAGGAGTGGGACGCCTCCATCGACGCCCTGTGGCACCTGGTGCTCCCCGCCATCGCGCTGAGCAGCATCCCGCTCGCCGTGATCGTCCGGATCACCCGCGCGTCCGTGCTGGACGTGCTCAACGAGGACTTCGTGCGCACCGCCAACGCGAAGGGCCTCCAGGCGACGATCGTGCGGCGCAGGCACGTGCTGCGCAACGCGATGCTGCCGGTGTCCACGACGATCGGCCTCCAGACGGGCCTGCTGCTCGGCGGCGCGGTGCTGACCGAGCGCGTGTTCGTGTGGGGCGGGCTCGGGTCGCTGCTGGCCCAGGGCATCGAGCGCCGCGACTACCCCCGCCTGCAGGCGCTGCTGCTGCTCGCGGCCGTGGTCTACGTGCTGGTGAACCTGCTGGTGGACATCTCGTACGCCATCATCGACCCGAGGGTGCGGACATCATGACCACACTGCTGAACCGCAAGAAGCAGAAGGTCGACGCCCTCGCCGAGTCGGCGGGCACGAGCCTCGCGGCGGACGCGCTCAAGCGCATGTCGCGCAGCCCGGTCGCCATCCTGGGCGCGGTGATCGTG
Source organism: Saccharothrix sp. NPDC042600 (assembly GCF_040647305.1). Taxonomy (NCBI): domain Bacteria; kingdom Bacillati; phylum Actinomycetota; class Actinomycetes; order Pseudonocardiales; family Pseudonocardiaceae; genus Saccharothrix; species Saccharothrix sp. NPDC042600. The sequence continues at coordinate 141,748 of NZ_JBEZBW010000005.1, forward strand.
CTGGTGTTCCTGGTGCTGTCGGTGATCGCGCCGTTCATCGTGCCGAAGGACCCCTACCAGCGGTACCCGGAGCTGCTCGACCAGTTGCGCCCGGACAACATCCCGGGCGCGATGCCCGGGTTCGTGCTGGGCAGCGACGAGCTGGGTCGCGACTTCTTCAGCCGGCTGCTCGTCGGCGCGCAGCAGTCGCTCGTCGTCGGTGTCGGCGCCACGCTCATCGGCCTGGTGCTCGGCATGGTCATCGGCGGCGCGGCGGGCGCGTTCGGCGGCTGGGTGGACTCGTGGCTGATGCGGTTCACCGACATCATGCTGTCGATCCCGAGCCTGCTGCTGGCCATCTCCATCGCGGCGCTGGCCAGCCGGGGCAGCCAGACCACCGTCATCATCGCGGTCGCCGTGACCACGGTGCCCATCTTCGCCCGCCTGCTGCGCGGCGCGATGCTGGCGCAGCGGCACAGCGACCACGTGCTGGCGGCGACGGCGCTGGGCGTGAAGCGCAAGACGATCGTGTTCCGGCACATGCTGCCCAACTCGCTGGGCCCGGTGATCGTGCAGGCCACGCTCACCCTGGCCACGGCGATCATCGAGGCCGCGTCGCTGTCGTTCCTCGGCCTGGGCGACCCCGACCCGGCGCGCGCGGAGTGGGGCCTGATGCTGGGCAACTCCCAGCGCTACATCGACGTGAAGCCGGAGCTGGCCTACTACCCGGCGATCGCGATCATCATCGTGGCGCTGGGCTTCACGCTGCTCGGCGAGTCGCTGCGCGAGGCTCTCGACCCGAAGAACCGGAGGTGATCCGCTGTGGCCTTGCTCGAAGTGCGTGACCTGCGCGTGGTGTTCCAGCGCCGGGGCACCGAACCGTTCAGCGCCGTGGACGGCGTCTCCTTCGACGTCGACCCGGGGCAGACCGTGGGCCTGGTCGGCGAGTCCGGCTGCGGCAAGTCGGTCACCTCGCTCGCGATCATGGGCCTGCTGCCCGCGCGCGGCAACAAGGTGACCGGGTCGGTGCGGTTCGAGGGCACCGACCTGCTGAAGCTGTCCAACCGGGAGATGCGGGACCGGCGCGGCCGGGACCTGGGCATGGTGTTCCAGGACCCGCTGTCGTCGCTGAACCCGGTGATCCCGATCGGCCTCCAGGTCACCGAGGTGCTGGAACGGCACCGCGACATGCCGCGCAAGAAGGCGATGGTCGAGGCGGCCGAGCTGCTGGACAAGGTCGGCATCCCCGACCCGACCCGGCGGCTCTCGGAGTACCCGCACCAGCTCTCCGGCGGGATGCGGCAGCGCGCGCTGATCGCGATCGCGCTGGCGTGCCGGCCGCGGCTGCTCATCGCCGACGAGCCGACCACCGCGCTCGACGTGACCATCCAGGCGCAGATCCTGGCCCTGCTCAAGGAGCTCGTGCAGGACACCGGGACCGCGCTGATCATGATCACGCACGACCTGGGCGTCGTGGCCGGGCTGTGCGACGAGGTGAACGTCCTCTACGGCGGTCGCGTCGTGGAACGGGCGGAGCGGCACGAGCTGTTCGCCGAGCCGCGCCACCCGTACACGCACGGCCTGCTGGCCTCCATCCCGCGCCTGGACGCGGCGCGCGGCGAGAAGCTCGTGCCGATCAAGGGCTCGGTGGCGGACAACATCCCCTGGGACAGCGCTTGCGCGTTCGCGCCGCGCTGCCCGAACGCGCTGGACGTGTGCCGTCAGGTGACGCCCGCGCTGGAGCAGGAGGACCGGCGGTCGCTGCGCTGCCACAACCCGGTGCTGCCGGGAACGCCCGCCGCACAGGAGGTGCCCGCATGACCGCCGCAGTCGAGCCGACGGCCGCCGACGCGCCCGTGGGGGGGTCGCTGGTCTCGGTGCAGGACCTGAAGGTCCACTTCCCGATCAAGCGCGGTCTGATCGTGGACCGCACGGTCGGCCACGTCTACGCCGTGGACGGCGTGGACCTGGAGATCCGGCGCGGCGAGACCTACGGCCTGGTCGGCGAGTCCGGCTGCGGCAAGTCCACGCTCGGGCGCGGCATGCTGCGGCTGGTGGAGCCCACCGGCGGCAAGGTCGTGTTCGACGGCACGGACTTGGTGGAGCTCAAGGGCGAGTCGCTGCGCAAGATGCGGCGGCGGATCCAGATGGTCTTCCAGGACCCGATGTCGTCGCTGGACCCGCGGCAGTCGGTGGAGTCGATCCTGGTCGAGGGCCTGCGGGCGCACGGCCTGGACAAGGGCCGCGAGGCGACCGGCAAGCGCTTGCGCGAGCTGCTCGCGGCGGTGGGCCTGCCCTCGACCTCGCTGCGGAAGTACCCGCACGAGTTCTCCGGCGGCCAGCGGCAGCGCATCGGCATCGCCCGCGCGCTGGCGGTGGAGCCCGACCTGATCATCGCCGACGAGCCGGTGTCCGCGCTGGACGTGTCGGTGCAGGCGCAGGTGGTCAACCTCCTGGAGGAGCTGCAGGAGCAGTTCGGCCTGACCTACCTGGTCATCGCGCACGACCTGGCCGTGGTGCGGCACATCTCCGACCGGGTGGGCGTGATGTACCTGGGCGGGATCGTGGAGGAGGCGTCCTCGGACGACCTCTACGCCGAGCCGCTGCACCCGTACACGAAGGCGCTGCTCTCGGCGATCCCGGTGCCCGACCCGGAGGTCGAGGACCGGCGCGAGCGGATCCTGCTCACCGGTGACCTGCCGTCGCCGGCGAACCCGCCGAACGGCTGCCGGTTCCACACCCGGTGCCCGTGGAAGCAGGAGACGAAGTGCGCCACCGACCGGCCCGTGCTGCGCGAGGTGCGGCCTGGGCACAAGGTGGCGTGCCACTGGGCGGAGGACATCCAGGCCGGTCGCATCCGGCCGCACGAGGTGGAGACCGTGCTGGTGGAGGAGGGCGGGATCTCGCCCGACGTGCCGCTGATCGGGCCGTCCTCGGTGACCGAGGTGCTCAACCCGTAGGACGCGAGGCCGCGTCGGCTTGTCGCGTCGCCTTTCCCGCCGATCAGCTTTTCCGATCGGCGGGAAACGCGGCGCGACGAGCCGACTGCCAGGCGGCCTCGCCGCCGCGACGCCAGTCGCGGTCATCAGACACAGCGGGGGTGCGTCCCCCAGGACCGCACCCCCGCTCTTCTTCACGCCCGCCAGTCCGGCTTGCGGCCCAAGAGCCCGACCAGCCGGTCCGTGAGCGGTGCTTCCGCCGGCACGTCGACCGGCAGTCCGAAGGCCGCGCCCGGTCCCCGGACGTCCGGTGTGGACGGGTAGCGGCCGGCCATCTTGAAGGCGGCGAGCGCCATCTCGTCGTCCAGCGTCGAGTCGAACCCGACCGCCTTCGCCAGGTCCCAGGCGTGGACCAGGTTGTCCACGAAGTGCCCGGCGACCAGGCTGCGGCCCGGCTGGGGGCCATAACCGGGGAACACGCTGGGCCGGTCGAGGAAGCCGTCGACGCGGAACGCCTCGGTGGCCCGGTCGGCGGCGGCGAGGTAGGACTCCAGCAGGTCGTCGCTCGCCTGGGGCGCGGTGTCGGTCTCCCGCGCGGCGGCATCGAACTTGAGGGTGCTGTCCACCTGGTGTTGCAGCAGGTCGCGGACGGTCCAGCCGGCGCACGGCGTGGGCAGGTCGAAGTGGTGCGGCTCCAGCTCGCGGTAGAGCGAGGCGTTGAGGTCGAGTGCGGCGCGGTTGAGGTCGAGCAGGTCCATCGGTCCCCCTCCGGGAATTTGTACGAACGATCGTACAGTTAGTTTGGGTTGTGCCGTCAAGGGCGGCTAGCGTGGGCGGCGTGAAGGTCGACGGACGGGTGGAGCGCGGCGAGCAGACCCGCAGGCAGATCCTGCGGCGGGCGGCGGAGATCGCGTCGGTCGAGGGGCTGGAGGGCCTCTCGATCGGGCGGCTGGCGACCGAGCTGGAGGTCAGCAAGAGCGGCGTGTTCGCCCACTTCGGGTCCAAGGAGGAGCTGCAGCTGGCCACCGTCCGGGCCGCGGCGAAGATCTTCGTGGACGAGGTGGTGACGCCGGCCCTGGACCTGCCGCCGGGCGTGGCGCGGCTGGAACTGCTGCTGGAGGGGTGGCTGGCCTACTCGGAGCGCCGCACGTTCCCCGGCGGGTGCTTCTTCTACGCGGTGCAGGCGGAGTTCGACGCCCGGCCCGGCCGGGTGCGCGACGCGGTCGCCGAGTACGGGCGGAGCTGGAACGCGCTGGTCCGGGAGACGGTCGAGGGCGTGCCGGAACTGGCGGTGGACGCGGGGCAGGTGGCGTTCGAGCTGGTCGCGTTCCTGGAGATGGCCAACGCGCAGTCCGTCCTGCACGACGACCCGGCCGCCTACGCCCGCGCCCGCGCCGCCGTCCGCTCCCGCCTGGACCGCGTGGTCGGGTGATCAGGCCGCGGCGGCGGTCTCGACCACCCGGCGCTGGGCGGCCTTCACGGCCATGCCGACCGGGATGCTGATCAGCACCGCCGTGCCCCACGACAGGGCGAGCGCGAGCAGCGGGTCGTCGATCACCCGTCCGCCGAAGTAGCCGATCAACGCCGTGTACCCGCTCCACAGGGTGGCCCCGACCAGGGCGACCGGCGCGAACCGCCGGCTCGGCCACCGCAACGACCCCGCCAGCAACGCCCCGACCAGCCCGCCACCGGGCACCCACCGCACCGCCACCAGGATCGGCTCACCCCGCGCGGCCAGCCGCGCCGCCGTCCACTCCACCACCGCCCGCGACCCCGGCCGCCGGCTGAACCGGCGCAGCGCGCGCATCCCGGCGCTGCGGCCGAGCGAGTAGTTGACCAGGTCGGCGACGAAGCACCCCAGCGCCGCCACCGCGATCACCCCGGTCAACGACAGCTCGCCGGACGCGGCCAGCACGGCGCAACCGATGAGCACGGCCTCGGTCGGCGCCAACGGCACGGCGGCGACCACGAACAGCACCACGAGGGCGGTCATGATCGGAGAACGCTAGCCGGACCGGGTTAACTCCGAGGGTCGCCCGACCTTCAGCGAAGGCTCAGGCGACCCCCGGAACAGCGTCAGCGGTGGGCCCGGTTCAGGGCCGAGACGACCGCGCGCAGCGACGCCGACACCGTGGACGAGTCGATGCCCACGCCCCACAGGACCCGGTCGCCCACCGCGCACTCCAGGTAGGCCGCCGCCCGGGCGTCGTCACCGGAGGACATGGCGTGCTCGAAGTAGTCCAGCACCCGCACGTCGTAGCCGACCGAGGCCAGCGCGTCGACGAACGCGGCGATCGGGCCGTTGCCCGAACCGGTGACCTCCTGGGTCTCGCCGTCCACCACGACCACGGCCTTGATCGTCTCGTGGCCGCTGCCGTCGCCGGACACCTTCTGCCGCAGCAGCTTCAGCGGCGCGGTCGGGTCCAGGTACTCCTGGGAGAACGCGTCCCACATGTCCTTGGGCGAGATCTCGCCGCCCTGGGTGTCGGTGACCTCCTGGATGACCCGGGAGAACTCCACCTGCAGCCGCCGCGGCAGGTCCAGGTGGTGCTCGGTCTTCATCAGGTAGGCCACGCCGCCCTTGCCGGACTGCGAGTTGACCCGGATGACGGCCTCGTAGTTGCGGCCCACGTCCTTCGGGTCGATCGGCAGGTACGGGACCTCCCACGGGAACTCGTCCACGTGCTGCCCGGCCGCCTTGGCCGCGTCCTCCAGGGCCTCGAAGCCCTTCTTGATGGCGTCCTGGTGGGAGCCGGAGAACGCGGTGAACACCAGGTCGCCGCCGTACGGGTGGCGCTCGGGCACCGGCAGCTGGTTGCAGTACTCGACCGTGCGGCGGACCTCGTCGATGTCGGAGAAGTCCAGCTGCGGGTCCACGCCCTGGCTGAACATGTTCATGCCCAGCGTCACCAGGCACACGTTGCCGGTGCGCTCGCCGTTGCCGAACAGGCAGCCCTCGATGCGGTCCGCGCCGGCCAGGTAGCCCAGCTCGGCGGCGGCCACGCCGGTGCCCCGGTCGTTGTGCGGGTGCAGCGACAGGATGATCGACTCACGGCGGGCCAGGTTGCGCGACATCCACTCGATCGAGTCGGCGTACACGTTGGGCGTGGCCATCTCGACGGTCGCGGGCAGGTTGACGATCAGCGGCTTCTCCGGCGTCGGCTGGATGACCGCGGAGACCGCGTCGCACACCTCCAGCGCGTAGGACAGCTCGGTGCCGGTGTAGGACTCGGGGGAGTACTCGTAGCGGAAGTCCGTCTCCGGGTACTTCTTCGCCTCCTCCAGCGCGAACGCCGCCGCGTCGGTGGCGATCTTCTTGATGCCCTCGCGGTCGGACTTGAACACCACGCGCCGCTGGAGGATCGACGTGGAGTTGTAGAAGTGGACGATCGCCTTGTGCGCGCCGCGCAGCGACTCGAACGTCCGCTCGATCAGCTCGGGCCGGCACTGGGTCAGCACCTGGATGGTGACGTCCGGCGGGATCGCCCCGTCCTCGATGATCTCGCGGACGAAGTCGAAGTCGGTCTGCGAGGCGGCCGGGAAGCCGACCTCGATCTCCTTGAAGCCCATCCGCACCAGCAGGTCGAACATCTTGCGCTTGCGGGCGGGCGACATCGGGTCGATCAGGGCCTGGTTGCCGTCGCGCAGGTCCACCGCGCACCACAGCGGGGCCTTCTCGATGCGCTTGGTCGGCCAGGTGCGGTCCGGTACGTCGACGGTCTCCACCTGCTCGTGGAACGGTCGGTAGCGGTGCACCGGCATCGACGTGCCGCGCTGCGGGTTCCAGGCGGGCTGGTCGGCGGGCGCGGGGCGGGCTGGGGTGCGGATGCGGCTGGTGCCGGACGTGTACGCGTCGGGTGACGTGGTCATGGTGCTCACAGCTCCTGCTGGCCGTTTGAGAGGACGACCGGCGGCGACGCTCGATCCCGCGACGGGGGGCCGGTCTGATCAGACCCCGTCACGGCGGCGAAGCAGGAGGGCACGTGCCACGTCCGACAGGTTAACCACATTCCGCCGCGACCTGGAACCGGATGTCCAAAGTGTGGACGTACCGGACGGTTCGCAGGCGTGGGGGCGTCCGAGCAGGTGGTCCGGGTTAGCGGGTGTTTATCACTCGTTCGTGTGAGGTATTCGAACGTCATGTCCAGATGGCGAACCTCAACGCGCAGCGGCAGCTTCACCGCTGCCCGAGTGATCAGCGGCGTGGGCGCTGTCTTCGCTCTCATCGAGGTCCTCTACATCCTGATGATCCTCTTCGGGGCGAACCAGGCCAACGCGTTCTTCCGCTTCATCCAGCAGCTCGCCGAGCCGCTGGCGCTGTTCTTCCCAGGGTTGTTCCAGCTCGGCAACCCCAACCTGGACGTCATCGTGAACTACGGTCTCGCGGCGGTGTTCTGGCTGGTGGTGACCGGCATCCTGGCGCGTGTCGTAGCGCGCTAGAGCATGCGACACTCCCGCCATGGCTGAGCACACAGCGTCGGATGTCCGGACGCGGATCGTGTCGGTCGTGGCGGGAGTCGTCGGCTGGGCGGGGCTGCTCATCGCGGTCGTCCTGGTCGCGCACGTGCTGCTGACCGTGGGCGGGGCGAACCCCGGCAACTCGATCACCACGACGGTCGCGAGCTGGGCCGAACGGTTCGCGCTGGGTTTCCGCGACCTGTTCACGCCCGAAGACGCCAAGCTCCGCGTGCTGGTCAACTACGGCATCGCGGCCGTGTTCTGGCTCATCGTGCGGTCACTGGTCGTCAAGCTCGTCCGCCGGCTCGGCTGAGTACAGCGGCACGCCCCACTCGCCGGTGAACACCGTCTCGGTGAGCGGCCTGCGCTTCCGCACCCGCCGCTCCCGCGTGCGCAAGTCTTCCGGCAGGTCCGAGTCGTCGCCGAGCACTCCGATGGCCACCACGACCACGGGGACCACGTCCTCCGGGAGTCCGAAGGCGTCGCGCACGGCCTCCTTCGAGAACCCGCCCATCTGGTGCGTGACCAGGCCGTTAGCCACCGCCTGGAGGCTCAGGTTCGCCACCGCCAGACCCACGCCGTACTCGGTGTTGGGCATCGGCCCGCGATCGTCCCCGGTCAGCCTGCACGCGACCACCAGCACCGACGCGCGCCCCGCCCACACCTGGTTGCCCGGGCGCAACGCCGCGAAGATGCGCGTGAAGCCCGGGTCGCCCCGGAACCCGACGACGAACCGCGCCGGCTGGGTGTTGCCGTGCGACGGGGCCCACCGGGCGGCCTCCAGCAACGGCCGCAGGTCGGACGCGGTCAGGGACGCGGAGGGATCGAAGGCGCGGGGGCTCCAGCGCTGCGCGATCAACGGGTTGAGGTCCATCAGATCGCATACTGCCAAGCCGTGATGGCGTAAGCGCCGAACCAGGCGCTGAACACCGTGATCCCCACCAGCACCGCCACCACCGTGGACGTCCGCCGCCGCGCCATCGCCAGCGCCACCGGCACGAGCAGCGTGAACGCGGGCAGCAACAACCTGGCCTTGGAGTTCATCAGGCCGTTCGACCCCAGGTCCATCGCGAGCACCGCGGCCCCGTAGACCACCAGCGGCCACTCCAGCCCGCGCCGGAGCCCGAGCACCACCAGGGCGATCGCCACGACGAGGAACCACACCGTGGCCAGCTCCAGCACCGACCGCGGCTCACCCAGGATGAGCAGGGCGAACTTCCAGGTGGCCGCCCCGCCGTCGAACCGGGAGTCCCACCCGCGCTGCTGCACGGCGAACCACCCGTCCCACTGGCCGGTGCGCACCGCCACGTACGCCAGGTACCCGAGCAGCCCGAGCGGGGCGACCAGGCCGCCCACCCACGGCCGCCACGAGTCTCGCCGCCGCACGATCTCGACCAGAGCCGCCAGGCACACCGCGAGGATCAGCGCCGCCGCCGTCGGCCGCACCAGGCCGGCGCACGCGCAGCACAGCCCGGCCAGGACCCACCGCCGTTCGACCACGCCCACCAGCGACCACGCGGCCAACGCGCAGAACGTCGCCTCGGAGTACGTCATCGACAGCACGACCGCCATCGGCGACGCCGCGAACAGCACCACCAGGATGAGACCCGCCCGGTAGGACCCGCCGAACACCCGCGACCCGAGCCGCTGCAACCCGTACGCGCAGAACACCCCGCTGACCAGGCTCACCGCGAACGCCGCGCCGACCGGCTCGACGCCCGGCAGCCCGTCCACCCACCGCACCAGCGCCGGGTAGCCGGGGAAGAACGCCAGCGGCGTCTCGGCGCTGCGCCGCCCGAACGCGTCCACCAGGAACGGCGGCACGCTGCCGTAGCCGCCCTCGGCGATCCCCAGGAACCACTGCCCGTCCCACGACGTGAGCGCGCGGGTGACGTCCTTGTTCCACCGGTCCGCCATCAGCGCCAGCACCAGCAGCCCGAACTCCCGCACCACCAGGTACGCGACGGCCGGGGCCAGCGCCAGGGTGACCCGGTGTCTGGCCGCCCGCGCCAGCCGGTCACGCGCGCTCGGCGCGTCCTCGGGCTCCACGCGAACCGCCTCCAGGGTCGACACAGCAGGAGAGGGTAGTGCCCGTCACGGTGCCCGCTGTCCACTCCTTGGGCCAGGTAGTCTGCCTGCAAGCTGGGGTTTCACGCCCGCGTAACCGGCTGCGTGGAACTCCCCTCGCCCGTTGTCGGCTCGGAGGGAGAAGGATCAGTGGCGCTCGTCGTCCAGAAGTACGGCGGTTCCTCGGTCGAGAGCGCCGAGCGGATCAAACGGGTGGCCGAGCGCATCGTCGCGACCCGGAAGGCGGGCAACGACGTCGTCGTCGCGGTCTCCGCCATGGGTGACACGACCGACGAGCTGCTCGACCTCGCGCGCCAGGTGTCCCCGGTGCCGCCCGCCCGCGAGATGGACATGCTGCTCACGTCCGGTGAGCGCATCTCCATGTCGTTGCTGGCGATGGCGATCCACTCGCTGGGCGCGCAGGCGCGGTCCTACACCGGCTCGCAGGCCGGCGTGATCACCACGTCCGTGCACGGCAAGGCGCGCATCATCGACGTGACGCCCAGCCGCATCCAGGACGCGCTGTCCGAGGGCGCCATCGCGATCGTCGCGGGCTTCCAGGGCGTGAGCCAGGACAGCAAGGAGATCACCACGCTGGGCCGCGGCGGCACCGACACCACCGCGGTGGCCTTGGCGGCGGCGCTGAAGGCCGACGTCTGCGAGATCTACACCGACGTGGACGGCGTGTTCACCGCCGACCCGCGCATCGTGCCGAACGCCAAGCGGCTGGAGACCATCACCTACGAGGAGATGCTCGAAATGGCGGCGTGCGGGGCCAAGGTGCTCATGCTCCGCTGCGTCGAGTACGCCCGCCGCTACGGCGTCCCGGTGCACGTCCGATCTTCGTTCAGCAACAAGCCCGGGACCATCGTGTCCGGGTCAGTGGAGGACCTTCCCGTGGAACAGGCGATGATCACCGGCGTCGCGCACGACCGGTCGGAGGCCAAGGTCACCGTGACGGCGGTGCCGGACCACCCCGGCGTCGCGGCCCGCATCTTCCGCGTCGTGGCCGAGGCGGAACTCGACATCGACATGGTCGTGCAGAACGTGTCCCAGGCCGTGTCCGGCCGCACCGACGTGACCTTCACGCTGTCCAAGGACGACGGCCCGCGGGCCGTGGCGGCGCTGAACAAGGCGCGCGAGGAGATCGGCTTCGAGCAGGTCCTCTACGACGACCACGTGGGCAAGGTGTCGCTGATCGGCGCGGGCATGCGCTCGCACCCCGGCGTGACCGCCACGTTCTGCGAGGCGCTCGCGTCGGCGGGCGTGAACATCGAGATCATCTCCACTTCGGAGATCCGCATCTCCGTGATCTGCCGGGACACCCAGCTCGACGACGCGGTCCGTGCGCTGCACGACGCGTTCGAGCTGGGCGGGGACGAAGAGGCCGTGGTGTACGCCGGGAGTGGACGATGAGCCCTGTTCTTGCCCTCGTGGGGGCCACGGGTGCCGTGGGCACCGTCATGATCGACATCATCAACGGCCGGCCGTCCGTGCCGTGGGGCGAGATCCGGCTGATCGCGTCCGCGCGCTCGGCGGGCAAGAAGATCACCGTGCGCGGCGAGGAGCTGACCGTCGTCGCGCTGTCCCCGGAGGCGTTCGACGGCGTCGACGTCGCGATGTTCGACGTGCCGGACGAGGTGTCCGCGGAGTGGGCCCCGATCGCGGCGGCGCGCGGTGCCGTGGCGGTGGACAACTCGGGCGCGTTCCGCATGGACCCCGAGGTGCCGCTGGTGGTGCCGGAGGTCAACGCGGACAAGATCTCCGAGCGCCCCAAGGGGATCATCGCGAACCCGAACTGCACGACCCTGTCGATGATGGCCGCGCTGGGCGCGCTGCACCGGGAGTTCGGGCTGCGCGAGCTGGTCGTGGCGTCCTACCAGGCGGCGTCCGGCGGCGGCCAGGCGGCGATCGACCGCCTGTACGGCGAACTGGAGGCGTTGGCGGGCAAGGAGGTCGGCGTCCGTGCCGGTGACGTGCGGGAGGCGCTGGAGGCCGCCGGCCTGCCGGTGTCGGACTCGCCGTTCCCGGCCCCGCTGGCGCTGAACGTGGTGCCGTGGGCGGGCTCGCTGAAGGACGAGGGCTGGACCAGCGAGGAGCTGAAGGTCCGCAACGAGTCCCGCAAGATCCTGGGCATCGCGGACCTGAAGGTGTCGGCGACCTGCGTGCGCGTCCCGGTCGTGACGACGCACTCCCTGGCGGTCCACGCGACGTTCGCCCGCGAGGTGACCGTCGAGCAGGCGCACAAGATCTTCGCGGCGCAGCCGTCGATCGTGCTCGTGGACGACCCGACGGCGAAGAAGTTCCCGACGCCGGCCGACGTGGTGGGCGAGGACCCGACCTACGTGGGCCGGGTGCGCCAGGCGCTGGACTTCCCGAACACGCTGGACTTCTTCGTGTGCGGCGACAACCTCCGCAAGGGCGCGGCGCTCAACACCTACGAGATCGCCGAGGAACTGGCCAACCGGCTCTGACCGCCGCCGAACGGGCGGGACGCCCCGAGGGGGCGGCCCGCCCGTTCGCGTCGGAGGTGTCGGCCGTCCGGTGGGCGACTTCGCGATCGGACCCGGCCGACGACGGCACGGCGGGAGTGGTCACCGGTAGGTTCGCCGTCATGGCGGACGTGGTGCTCGCGATCGACCTGGGAACTACGGCGACCAAGGTGATCGCGGTCGAGCGGGACGCGGGTGTGGTGGCATCGGCGGAGCACGGGTACCCGATGCGCACCACGCCCTCCGGGGAGGCGACGCACGACCCGGAAGAGGTGTGGGGCGCGGCCGTTCGCGCGTTGCGGGAGGTCGCGTCCGCCGGGCACACCGTGCGCGCCCTGTCGTTGACGGGCGCGATGCACACGCTGGTGGGGCTGGGGCCCGACCTCAACCCGGTCACGCCGTCGTTGAGCTGGGCGGACAACCGGGCCGTCGCCGAGGTCGCCCGGTTGCGCGGCACGCTCGACGGGATCGCCCTGCACCGCGCCACCGGCACCCCGATCCACACCATGTCCCCGCTGGTGAAGCTCGCCTGGTTCGCCGGGCAGGGCTTCACGGCCGCCAGGTGGTGCGGGCTCAAGGACTTCGTCACCCACCGGCTCACCGGCGTCCTCGCGACCGAGCACTCCTCCGCCTCCGCCACCGGCCTGCTCGACCTGGCCACGCTGTCCTGGCACCCCGAGGCGCTGGTCTTCGCGGGCGTGACCGCCGCCGAGCTGCCCGACCTGCACGCGCCGACCGACTCCCTCCCGCTGACCTTCGAGGTCCCCGGCCTCCCGCTCGGCACCCCCGTCGTCCTCGGCGGCGGGGACGGGCCGATGGCGAACCTGGGTGTCGGCGCGGTCGTGCCCGGGGTGGCGGCGGTGTCGCTGGGGACCAGCGGCGCGCTGCGGGTGGTCCGCGACCGGCCGGCCGTGGACCAGGACGGGCGGGTGTTCTGCTACGCCATCGGCGGCGGGCTGTGGGTGCTGGGCGGCGCCGTCAGCAACGGCGGCGTGGTCGCGCGGTGGGCGGCGGACACCTTCGGCCGGGACCTGCCCGCGTTGCTGGACGAGGCTTCCCGCGTGCCGCCCGGCGCGGCCGGCATCACCGCCCTGCCCTACCTGCTCGGCGAACGCGCCCCGTGGTGGGACCCGGACGCCTCCTCCGCCCTGATCGGGGTGCGGCGCGAGCACGGTCCGGCGGAGATCACCCGCGCCCTGGTCGAGGGCGTGGCGCAGCAACTCGCGCTGGTGCTCGACGCCGTGCGCTCGGTCGCCGGGGTGGACGCCGTCCGGGCGACGGGTGGCGCGTTCCGCGGCGACCTCTGGGCGACCGTCCTGGCCGGGACCCTGGGCCTGCCGTTGGAGATCGCGGAGGACAGCGAGGGCTCGGGCGTCGGCGCGGCGCTGCTCGCCTGGCACGCGCTGGGCGACCTGCCCGACCTGACCGAGGCGGCCCGGCTGATCAAGCCGACCAAGCGGGTCACGGTCGGGCCCGAGGTGGTCGAGCACTACGCCCGGACCCGGCCCCTGGTCGCCAGGCTCTACCGCGCCCTACACGAGCTGCGCTGACCGCTCCCGGCCCAGCACCAGCGCGGCCGCCGCGATCGCCACCGCGCCGACACCCGCCACGAAGAAGCCCCAGCCCGGCGCGGAGTGGTCGATCACCCAGCCGGTCAGGGGCGCGCCCAGCGCCGCGCCCAGCGTGAACGCCGAACCCTGCAACCCCAGCGCCTCGCCGCGCGCGTTGCCCGGCGTCAGCTCGGCGATCGCGTCACCGGTGCCGGCGATCGTCGGCGCGCACAGGAAGTTCGTCGGCACCAGGGCGAGTACCAGCGCCCACACCGACCCGGTGAACAGCCCGACCGGCACCGCCAGCAGGCCCATCGCGCCCATCATCACCCACACCGGCGGCGCGTCGCGCACCCCGCCGTAGACGAAGCCGCCGACCAGCGAGCCGACGCACATCACGACGACCACCGCGCCGATCCAGTCGGTCAGGCCCAGGTCGCGCATGGCCGCGACGACCGCCACCTCCACGCCGGACAGCACGAACGTCGCGCCGCCCGCGCTGATCAGCACGCCCACCAGCCGCCGGGTCAGCCACTGCCGCCGCGGCACCCGCTCGCCGGCGGTCGAGCTGACCGGTGGGTCCACCGCGGCCAGGACCAGGCCGAACAGCACCAGCAGCGCGCCGATCGTCCACATGGCGACCCGGCTGTCCCAGTGCGTGGTGAGGAACACGCCCAGCGCCGGGCCCGCCATGAACGCCACCTCGACGGCCATCGAGTCCAGCGCCAGCGCGGTGCGCCGACCGGACTCGCCGACCAGGGCGGTGGTGATCTGCCGGCCCAGCGACATCACCGGCATGGTCGCGATGCCCGCCAGGAAGCACGTCACCAGCAGCGCCCCGAACGGCAGCGCGGGCGCCACGAACCAGAACACGCCCTCGACGACCAGCGACAGCGACAGCATCGCGCGCAGGCCGCGCCGGTCGGTGAGCCGGCCCATCAGCGGTGACCCGAGGGCGATGCCGATGGTGGACATGGCCCCGACCAGGCCCGCCGCGCCGTACCCTCGGTCGAGGCCGAGCAGGACGTGCATGGTGATCGTCATGCCCGCCGCCGTGGCCGGTATCCGCGCGAACAGCATCAGGACCAGGAAGGACGGGACCCGGGGCGTGCGCAGGACGGCCAGGTAGGGGGCGAGGTTCACCGGTACATCTTCACCCGAATGGGCAATGCCTTTAACAACTCGTTTTCTTGACTGACTCCAGAAAACGTGGTGCAGTGGAGGAGCCATGACCCCAGGACCACGTGAGCTGCTCAAGGACGCCGGGCTGCGCGTCACCGCGCCCCGGATCGCGGTGCTGGAGTGGCTCGCCGCACACCCGCACGCCACGGCCGAGCAGGTCGCGGCGGGCGTGCGGGCCCGGTTGGGCACAGTGTCCACGCAGGCCGTCTACGACGTGCTGCACGCGTGCTCGCGCACCGGCCTGCTGCGCCGCATCGAGCCCGCCGGCAGCCCCGCGCGCTACGAGACGCGAACCGGTGACAACCACCACCACCTCGTGTGCAGGCGGTGCGGTCGGACCGAGGACGTCGACTGCGTCCACGGCGCCGCGCCGTGCCTGCGCCCCGCCGGCCCGTCCGGCTTCGCCGTCGAGGAGGCCGAGGTCCTGTTCTGGGGGCTGTGCCCGGACTGCCAGTCGACCGCGAAGGAGTTCCCCCGGTGACCGAACCGCGTCACACGGGCATCCCGGTGGCCGGCGAGAGCTTCGCGCCCGCGGTGTCGGGCATTGCGACCGCCGTGTCGGGCGGGTAGGACGTCTCCCCCGGGGGAGGGGCCGGTGCGTCGGTCCCTCCCCGTCCTATTCGCGCTTCCACGGGTAGCGCGGCGCGACGATCTCGAACGAGTCCACCAGCCACGTCGCCCGCGACTCGGGCGCTTCGTCGTCCCGGCGCGGGGTGGCCGACCGGCCCGTGGCGCGCACCCAGCGGGGCTCGACCTCGGGCAGCCGGGCCGCGGGTGGCGCGTCGCCCAGCCGTACCCGGACCCAGAACCCCGATTCCACGCGACCGAGACTACGGTGATCCACAAGTCGGTCGGGTGGCTGGGGGACGGGGACTGATGAGCTCGCTGGAGGACATGGCCGCGCGCGCGGACCGGCGCGACCAGGCGCGGGACGCCCTCAAGCGCGACCTCGCCGGCCGGGTCGTCCCGGGGCGGGACGGCGGCGGGCTGGTGGAAGTGGCCGTCGACACAACCGGCAAAGTCGTCGAGGTCGCCGTGAACGCATCGCTCGTCGCGCGCGTCGATCCCAAGGTGCTGGCGAACGCGATCTTGGAGGCCGCGACCACCGCCCAGCGCGCCGCCCGCGACCTCGTCGCGGAACGGCGGTCCTACTACTTGGGTTCCTGAAGGGGGAGCAGGTGTTCACAGCCGACACCGGGCGCATGCGCGCCGCGGCGAAGAGGTTCCGGCAGGCGGGTGACCGCGTGGAGGTCGCGTCGGGCGCCCTGGCCGGCACGGACGTGCCCGGCGGCGCGTTCGGCGAGTCCGGCCCCGGCCCGCGCACGGCGGCCGTCCTGGACGCTTTCGTCGCCCGCCGCACCGAGGGGCTGCGCCGCCGCCGGCACGGCCTCGCCGACATCGCCGACCGCATCGAGCGCGACGCCGACAACTACGACGACACCGACAACGCGAACTCGGCCGACATCACCCGGGCGGGTGCGCGGTGAGCCACCCCGCGATCAAGGCCGCGGTGGACGCGTGCGCCGACCTCGACGCCGCCGCCGGCAAGGTCGGCGCGGACAGCCCCGTGCACGCCCTGACCCTGGTCGACTACCAGCCCACCGAGGTGCGGGCGTACCAGGAGAAGCTCGTCGCCGCGCGCGGTGAGCTGGACCAGGCCATCGCCGAAGCCGAAGCGGCCCGCGCGGAGCAGGGCGAGGCGTCCTCCGGCGAGGCGGCCGACGAAGCCGCCGCCGCGACCGACCGCGACCTGGCCGAACTGCGCGCCGAACGCAAGCGCCTGGAGAAGGTGATCACCGAGGTCGGGCAGTTGGCCGCCAAGCTGGACGAACTCGCCGTCGCGACCGGTTCGGCGGCCACCGGCATCGCCCAGCGCCCCGAAGTGGTGGACGCGGTGCAGACGGTGCTCGGCGGGTCGTGGGTGGACGACGTCTACGGGGCCGAGGAGCTGGACCGGGCCGAGGGGGTCGTGCACGCGGCGGTCGGCGAGATCGTGCGGCTGTGCTTGGACAACGAGCGGCAGCGGGACGCCCTGGCCGGCGAGCTGGAGAACACCCTGTCCGCGGCCGAGAGCGGCGGGGGCGGCCAGGTCGGCGGCGGAGCCGAGGCGGGCATGGGAGCCGCGCGGCAGGGCGACTGACGCGACGGGCCGCCCTCACCGCGGGCGAGGGCGGCCCCGACTGTTCTTCAGGCCGTTTCGGGGACGTCCTGGCGGGCGTTCGCCAGGGCCAGGCCCGTGCGCAGCGCGCCCACGGCCTCGGCCACCGCCTCCCGGAACACCCCGCCCACGCCGAGGATGTTCGCGTACCCGTGGAACAGGCCCTCGTGCCGCCGCAGCACCACCGGGACGCCCTGCGCCGCGAGCTTCTCCGCGAACGCCTCGCCCTCGTCGCGCAGCGGGTCGAAGCCCGCCGTCGCCAGGTACGTCGGCGGCAGGCCGCTCAGGTCCTCCGCCAGCAGCACCGACAGCCGCGGGTCGGCGTGGCTCTCGCGCGACGGCGCGTAGTGGTCCAGGAACCAGTCCATCTTCTCGTCGGTCAGGAAGAAGCCCCGGCCGAACAGCTCGCGCGACCGCCGCCGCACCGTCGCGTCCACCGCCGGGTAGAACAGCAGCAGGAACACCGGCTTGGCCACCCGCGCGTGCAACGCGGTCACCGCCGCCAGGTTGCCGCCCGCGCTGTCGCCGCCCAGGGCGATCCGCGCCGGGTCCACCTTCAACCCCGAAGCGTTCGCCACGGCCCACTCGAACGCGGTCTGCGCGTCGTCCGCCGCCGCCGGGAACGGGTGCTCGGGCGCCAGCCGGTAGTCGGCGGACAGCACCCGCACCCCGGCCTCCACGGCCAGGAACCGGCACAGGTTGTCGTGGCTGTCGAGATCACCCGAGACCCACCCGCCACCGTGGTAGAAGACCAGCAGCGGCGAGCCCTCCGCCAGGCCGTGCGGCGTGTAGAAGCGGCCGGGCACGCCGTCCATGTCCACCGCGCGGACCGTCACGCCCTCCACGACCGGACCGCTGACCAGCGCGTTGCTCCGGGTCAGGGCGGTGCGGCTGGCGGCCGGGGTGGTCGTCGTCCACTCCTCGCCGGACAGTTGCTGCAGGCGCAGGATCAGCTGGGCCTCGGGGTGCAGGCGCTGCCCGTCCAACACGATCGGGCGACCGATCACCAGGTCGCGCAGCGGCCGGGGCAGGCTGAACGCGAACCGCAGGACGCCGGCGACCAGACCGGGGGGAACCGACTCGGCGAGCTTCGACATGAGACGCACGTTACTAGCGGGTAGGTCCCGAAGCCAGGAGTGGACCTCCAGCTAGGTGGAGGTGGCAGGATCGGGGCATGACGGTCACGGTGGTGGGCATCGGCGGGTCGCTCCGCCCGAACTCGCAGTCCGAGCGCGCCATGCGCATCGTCCTCGACTCGGCGGCGGACGCGGGCGCCAAGGTCATCGAGGTGGCGGGCCCCGACCTCGTGCTGCCGTTCTACGACCCGGCCGTCCCCGACCGCCCCGCCAACGCCCGCCGCCTGGTCGACGCGCTGCGCGTCGCCGACGGCGTGGTGCTGGTCTCGCCGGGCTACCACGGCACGGTGTCCGGCCTGGTCAAGAACGCCCTCGACTACATCGAGGACCTCCGCGAGGACGAACGCCCCTACCTGCACGGCCGCGCGGTCGGCTGCATCGCCGCCGCGCACGGCTGGCAGGCGGCCGTGACCACCCTCACCGCGCTGCGCTCGATCGTGCACGCCCTGCGCGGCTGGCCGACCCCGCTGGGCGCCGCGATCAACTCCCGCCAGGTCGACTTCGACCTCGAAGGGGGCTGCTCGGATACCACGGTCGCGGACAATTTGCGCACGATCGGGCGACAGGTGGCGGAGTTCGCCGCGTCACAAGTCCGTTAAGCGGTTCTACTGGGCGGGTACTTCTGCGAGGGGCGTGAGCTGCCACACCAGCGGGTGTGGTTCGGCTTCGGCCGGGTGTTGGGGTGATCGGAAGCTCCAACCACCAGCTCAAAGGAGAGCGTTCACCATGCAGGTGCTCTACACGGCGGAAGCGACGGCGGTCGGCGACGGGCGCAACGGCGAGGTCCGGTCCTCGGACGGCGTGATCGACGAGCAGCTCGCCGCTCCGAAGGAGCTCGGCGGCCCCGGCGGCGACAAGACCAACCCGGAGCAGCTGTTCGCGGCCGGTTACGCGGCGTGCTTCCACAGCGCGCTGAAGCTGGTCGCGCGGCACGGCAAGGTCGCGCTCGGCGAGACGACCGTGACCGCCAAGGTGAACCTCGGGCCGAACGGCAACGGCGGCTACCTGCTGGCCGTCGACCTGCACAGCCACCTCCCGGGCGTGACCCAGGACGTGGCCGAGGACCTGGTCGCCAAGGCGCACCAGGTGTGCCCGTACTCCAACGCCACGCGCGGCAACATCGAGGTGGCGCTCACCGCCACCGTGTGAAGGAGGCGTCCATGAGCAAGTCCCCGATCACCAGCCCGCTGTCCGAGTCGGACAAGAAGTCCGTCGGCGCGGTGCTCCAGGCGACGCTGGTCGACCTCATCGACCTGTCCCTGGTCGCCAAGCAGGCGCACTGGAACGTGGTCGGCAAGAACTTCCGCAGCGTGCACCTCCAGCTGGACGAACTGGTGACCACCGCGCGCACCTACACCGACGAGGTGGCCGAACGAGCCGCCGCCCTCGGCATCTCGCCGAACGGCAAGGCGAAGACCGTGGCGTCGGAGTCGGGCGTGCCGGAGTTCCCGGACAACTGGCTCAAGGAGGACCAGGTCGTCGCGGCCGTGGTCAGCGCCCTGGCCAAGCTCATCGAGCGGCTGCGGGCGCGGATCGACGAGACCGACAAGTCCGACCTGGTCACGCAGGACCTGCTGATCGAGATCACGAAGCAGCTCGAACAGGCCCACTGGATGTGGCAGGCCCAACAGGCCTGACCAGCGGAACGAACGCCTCGCGGGACGCCGGACCGGCGCCCGGCGGGGCGTTCCGGCTTTCGGGCGCTTCTAGCGATCGCTGCGCCTTCAAGCGGTCGCGCGGGCGCGTTCTCAAGATCAAAAGATCAGAAGCGGGCTTGGGAGGCTTCCAGCGGGGGAAGGGCTGCGTGTTCCCCACCGCATGACCTGCGGAGCCAACCACACTTCGAGCAGGTCATACGGTGGGGAACACGGAGCCCTTTGTGGCTGGTAGCCCGGCCGCGCGGAGCGCGGCGAAGAGCCGCGCTCCGCGTCGGGTGTGGGGGAGCGTTCCGTCTCTAGAGGACGCGGCGGGCGAAGGCTACTTCGGCTGCCGTTTGGCGGATCGTCTCCGCTACCACCAAAGAACCGTGGCCCGCGTCGTACCGGTACACCTCGTACTCCGCGCCCCTGGCTGCCAGGCGGTCCAGGTAGTTGTCGATTTGGCGGATCGGGCAGCGGGGGTCGTTCTCGCCGGCCAGGACCAGGACCGGGGCGCGGACCGCGTCCACGTAGGTCAGTGGCGAGCACTCGCGGTAGCGGTCGGGGACCTCTTCCGGGGAGCCGCCGAACAGGGCGCGGTCGAAGGCGCGCAGTGGTTCCATTTCGTCCTCGTAGGCCGCCAGGTAGTCGGCCACCGGGACGCCGGCGATGCCCGCCGCCCATCGCTCCGGCTGCGTGCCCAGGGCCAGCAGGGTCAGGTAACCGCCCCACGACGCGCCGTTGACCACGCACTTCGCCGGGTCGGCGAAGCCCGAGGACACCGCCCAGTCGTGGACCGCCGCCACGTCCTCCAGCTCCGTCAGGCCGGGCCGGCCCTCGATCGCGTCGCGCCACTTCGAGCCGTAGCCCGTGGAGCCCCGGTAGTTGACGTGCACCACCGCGAAGCCCGCGTCCAGCCACACCGCCCGGTACGCCGAGAACCGGTCCTCGTCCGCCGCGTGCGGACCGCCGTGCAGGCTGAAGACCGTGGGCAGCGGGCCGTCGCCGGCGCCCTCGGGACGGGCGACCAGGGCATGCACGTCACCGACGAACACGTCCTCCAGCCCGACCGACGGCGGAGCCTTGTGGCCCTGCGGGGACAGCAGCACGCGCTCGTCGCCGTCAACGTCCAGCACGCGCACCACGCCCGGCTGCGCGGCCGAGGACCACGAGTACTCCACGGCACCGTCCGGGCGGACGTTCGCCGACCCGACCGTCCCGTGTGGAGTGTCCAAAGCGGACAGTGTACCGGTGCTCAGGTCGTAGCGGTGCAACGTGTTTCGCGCCTGGAACGTGTGCACCACCAGGAGCGCGGACGCGTCCTCGTACCAGTCGGCGCTGATCTCGCCGGGCAGGTCCACCTCGATCTCGGTCTCGGTGTCCGCCTCGACGTCCCAGATCAGCAGCTCCTCCCGGCCGCGCCGCTCGTGCAGCACCAGCAGGCGGTTGTCGCCGCGCACCGGGCTGAACGCGATCGCGTCCAGGCCCTTGCCGGGGCCGTCCCACTTCTCGGCGACCTTCGTGCCGTCCGGGGTCACCACGCGCAGCGCCGCGTGCCGGTTGTCGCCGTGCTCGGAGTGCGCCAGGGCGATGAGCGTCTCGTCCTTGGACAGCGCCGCCACGCCGCCGTCGTTCTCGTGGGCGTAGACGACCGTCGCCGGACCGCCCGACCGGGACACGTACACCGCGGTCCCGTCGTCGGTGGACGTCCCGACCACCACGACCTCGTGCCCGATCTCCAACCCCGCCGGGTACGCGGCGGGCACGCCCTCGACGGCGGTCTCGACCTGCCCGCCGGGCTTGAACGGCTCACGCACCCACACGCCGAACTCGTCGCCGTCGGTGTCGTCGAACCACCAGATCTGCTCGCCGTCCGGGCTCAGCGCCGCGTGGGACGTGCCGTTCGGGCGGTCGGTGACCTTGCGGTGGGTGTCCGCGCCGCGGTCCCACGCGTAGATCTCCCACACGCCGCTGGAGTTCGACAGGTACAGGCTGCGGTCCGGCGCGTCGTCCGCCCAGCCGGGCAGGCTCACCCGCGGCGCGGTGAACCGGTCGCGCCAGCGGGCCTCGGCCCCGGGGTCGTCGAACAGCGGCTCGGGAACTTCGGCGGTCGGGTGCGTCGTCACCCCTCCGATCCTGCCGGCTGCCGCGCGGTGACCAGGTGGTAGTCCACGAGACCGCGCTCGGCGGCGCGCAACCAGCCGCGGTCCCAGTGGTCGCGGTGCGGGCCCTGCGCGAGCCACCGGTCCAGGCCCGCCCACACGTGCGCGCCGATGCTCTCCGCCCGCACCTCGGCGAACCCGGCCGCGCGCAGGTCGGCGAGGAACCCCTCGACGGTGTGCGGCAGGTCCAGGCCGTTCGCGAACGACTCCAGCAGGTCCGCCAGCTCCGGGCCGGCGCCGGGGGCGGCGAAGAACGTCGTCACCGCGAGCCGCCCGCCGGGCACGAGCACCCGCGCGCACTCCCGCGCGAACCCGGCGAGGTCCTCGAAGTGCTGCGCCGCCTCGACCGACAGCACGCGGTCGAAGGAGTCGTCGGCGAACGGGAGGTCGTCCGCCGCGCCGGTGCCGAAACGGGCGTCCGGCGTGTTCCGCCGGGCCCGCTCGACCTGCTCGGGCACGAGGTCCACGCCGTGGACGAGCCGCGGTCCGCGGGCGAGCACCTGCCGCGCGCCGACGCCCTGGCCGCAGCCGACCTCCAGGACGCGGTCGTGCGCGGTGACGTGGAGGGTGTCCAGGACCGTGTCGTACAGGGCCCGTTGGGCGGCGATGCGCTGCTCGACGGTCAGCTCGCCGTCGAGCGGGACGTCCCGCCAGTACCCGAAGTTGATGAAGCCGCCCGCGAAGACGTGCAGGGTGGCGAGGTCGCGCTCGCCGTAGGTCCGCCGCCGGACCTCGGCCCGGGTCGCCTGATCAGCCATGCTCCCGATGGTGCCGGGTCCGGCGGTCCAGCTCCTCCTCGAAGATCCGGTCCATCGTGCGCGAGGCGCGGGTGAGGGCGGACACGGCGAGCCCGAGCAGCGCGACCGCGAGCCCGGTGACCAGGCCCGCGACGGGTGTCGCGACCACCGCCACGACCGCGGCGGCGCCGAGGCAGACCACCGCCCAGGCGGCGAAGCGCACCCAACCGGTGGAAGTCGGTATCGTCGCGGAGACGGTGCTCATGGGTGACTCCTCTGCAGCATCTGGGGCCGACGCGTTGTCCCACGTTTCGCGTCGATCTCGCCGCCCGTTACGGACCGTGAGTTGAACCGTCAACCTTCACTCGTATGGGTTAACAGAACGTGACCACTGCTCGCGTGTCTTACTACGTTAGGTCATGAAGCGACTACACGGCTCAAGGTTCACTCCATCGTGTGGCGCTACGCGAGCGACCACCCAGCGGCGTAACACGGTCACGGAGCGCTCCGACACCGCAACCGTGACCCCGACCGAAGGGACCCGCCGCCCATGAAGCGCCCGGCCGCCGCCGCGCTCGCCCTGCTCGCCCTGACCGCGTGCACCCCGTCCACCTCCGCCACCCGGCCCGCCGACACGTCCGCGTCGTCCCCCGGGGCGACCGAGACGTCCCCACCCGCCGGCACCACCATCGCCCCACCCACGGCCGCGCCCACGACGAAGACGTGCACCGTGCCGGACGTGGTCGGCATGGTCCACCAGACCGCCCAGGACACCATGCAGGCCGCCGGCCTCTACCGCCTGCGCGAGGAAGACGCCACCGGCCAGGGCCGCGTTCTCGTGATGGACCGCAACTGGACGACGACGGCCCAAAGCGTCCCCGCCGGCTCGGTCGTCGACTGCACGACGGAAGTCCTGCTGTCGGCGAAGAAGATCGGTGAGTAGAGACGACGAAGGGGCTGCCCGATGCTCTCGGACAGCCCCTTCGGCTGGTCGGGGTGACAGGATTTGAACCTGCGACCTCTTCGTCCCGAAGCAAAGATCCAACTTCGTTGACTCACCTGTTCGCGCAGCTCAGCGGCAGTGTGGCGTCCGTTGGCGTCCGGGTGCGTACACCTGTGATCGAGGTCGTTGTCACTCAGTAAGTCACTCATCGCCAGCTATCCCCTGGGGGAATTCGCTGCTGCGTCTCGTATGCGACTGTTCTGCTTCGTCGGTGTGGCCCTGCTGGTCCAGCAGCGCCCCCAGGGGGCCGAGGGCGTTGGTGTGGCCTGCGTCGATGGCGCGTTGGAGGTGTTCGATCGCTTCGTCGGTGTGGCCTTGCCTGGCCAGCAGCAGCCCCAGGGAGCCGAGGGCGAGGGTGTGGCCTGCGTCGATGGCGCGGCGGTAGAGCTGTTCTGCTTCGTCGGTGTGGCCTTGCCTGGCCAGCAGCTC